>NZ_RWIL01000012.1:0-27646 GCF_009764635.1 Pseudomonas sp. PB103
GATCTTTTGATTGTAAAAAAAGCAGATCAAAAGATCGCAGCCTTCGGCAGCTCCTACAGGGTGTCACTTATCAGGGGACCCAAGCCAGATCACGCTGCACTCGCAAAGCGCCCACTTCTGCCAGCAAGCAAAAGACAAACGCCGCCAAACAAAAGACCCACCAGCCCATACAGACTCCAGCTCAACTGGAACCCGATCCCGGCGATCAACGAGGCGCCGATCCCCACAGACACCATCCTCGCCAACGCCAGCACCACAGGTATAAGCGAGAACAGGCTGGCCTGGGTTTGCAGGGTGGTTTTCTGCGCGATCAACGCGGTGATGTAGGTCACGCCAAGAATCTCACCCAGCGTCCAGAAGAACACAAACGAGAGAATCAGCGCGGTCTGTTCGAAAAAGGCATAGGCGCCGAATCCGATGCCGTAAAAAACCGCCGCCAGGGACAGATTGGTCAGCGCCCCGAAACGTGACGTCAAGGCAATCAGCGGCTGCGTCACCACGAACACCAGCAACGCATTGACGATACCAACCGCACCGAACAGGCCGGCGGCCTTGCCCGCCGTCACCTCATCAAGCCATAGCGGCAATTGATATTCACGTTGAGCATCCAGCACCGACAACGCAAAGAACATGGCGCCCGCAACGATGACGATCCTGGGTACATCGACCAATGCACCCATCGAGGTTTTTCTGGTTTCAGTCGCAGCGCCCTGGCGTTCCGGCAACGCCAGAAAAACACTGGCCAACAGGCACAGAACACTGGCGCCCACCGCAAACAGCACCAGATAGTGACTGTCGAGGCCGAGCAAGTAGCCACCCATCACGAACAACAGCGCTCCCCCCAGATTAGTGGCCAGGTGCAGATAGCCAAAAGAGGCGATGCGATTGCTGTCGTTCGCCGCCAGGGACGTGAGGATACTGAATACCGGCGTGATCAAGCCCGCACACAGCATGAACAACAGCACCATCGCAATCGAGCTGATTGATGAACTGAGCACGGCAGCGAGCAACAAAAACAGTGACGAACAGGACGAGGTACAGATTAAAAGTGTCCGGAAGTTGAAACGACCGATCAGCGCCCCGCCCAACAAATTGCCCAGCAGATAAAACGCCGACATCAGTGTGATCACCAAGGCCACTGCAGAGCTGTCGAGCTGGTAATGCCGATGAAAAAACAAGGCAGCAAAAGGCCCCAGCGCATTGGCCATGACGAACAGCAATCTGAGCAAAACAATGTTACGCATTCCTGCCATCAGGCGATTCCCTTTCAGCCATGTCGTCATTTGAAATTAACCTTTACGTGCTGTGGCGTTCGCAACGCAGGCCTTTGGGCAATGTGCTGCTCGATGCTCACTTCGCTCAGGCAAGCCGCACTGCCGCTGCCACGCAATACCGTCGTCAGGAATGTTTTCAGATCCGACGCCGAGGGAACGGCCACGCGCAGCACATCGCGCAACAGACCGAAACTGTGCGGGTATTGCGAACAGTCGCTTACGCGGATATTGGCCTGAGCAAAAGCGCTGGCCAGACGACCATCGTGCTCATCCTGCAGCAGCAGAAAGTTCGTATCGCTCTCATAGACGACGATCGCGTTGGCCCGACAGACGTCGATAATTTCACTTTTGATCTGCGCGAGATGATCGTGCGCCTGCTGCAAGGCTTGCTGATTCTGCAAACAGAACAGCGCCGCTTTCACCGCCACATGGTTCACATCCCAAGGGCCGCGCACTTTCATCAGTTCACGGATTGATTCCGGTCGCGTGACCACATACCCCAGGCGCAACCCGGCTAGTCCGAAGTACTTGGAAAAAGAACGAATCACAAACAACTGCCTGACTGCGCTGAACGTATCCAGACACGACTGTTGCAAATATTCGAAGTAGCATTCGTCGACGATCATCGGTTTGTCTTGCCTGACACAAGCTTCGACAAACACTCGCAATTGCTCTGGGTCGATGCGCACACCCAGTGGATTGTTGGGGTTGCACAGGATCAGTCCCTGGCTGGTGTGCAAGGACTTGAGCACAGCCTCGGTGGGCAAGACGAATTTGCCGGCGTGTTTTTCAAACCCGACGATCACCGGTGCCACGCCGTTGACGTCGAGCATCTGGTAATAAAACGAAAAAACCGGAGAAGGCACCACCACCCGATCCCCTGGCGAAAACAGTAACCGGATCACCAGATCGATGGCCTGATCCGCGCCATTGGTCAGCAGCAGACTGTCGGTGGAGACCTTGCAGTACTGCGCGAGCTGGTTAAGGAGCGGCCGGTAATTGGGATAGGCGAACAGATCCTGTGGCTTCAATTCGTTGGCAATGAACCCTGCCAGAAACCGATGTAAAAACTGGTTTTCATTCAAATCCAGCAGCACCGATGAAAGATCGCGCTCTGGCGCCTTCCAGAATCCGGAGCATGAGATGTGGGGGTGAAACTTCATTTGCCCATCCCTCCGTAGATCACCTGTTCGCCCAGCGCGTACATCTGCCGGACCTCCTCGTGGCTGGCGTACACCACCGACTTTCCCGTGGCGGCCGATAAACACTGACTGGTAATCAACCGGCTGATTTCGGCCGTGAATGCCACGGCGCGATGAAACGCCTCCGACAGGTCGCGGCCAAAACAGGTAATGCCATGGCTGGGCATGACGATGCAGTTTGTATCACTGGCACAGCGGCCAATCGCACTGATATCCAGCTCGACATTGATGCCCGCGTCGAGAATGCTCGGCGGCTTGCCCATGACCAGGGCCGTGTCGTTCGACACGTACGCCATCTCACGCCATTGCATGACAGCGAAGAAGGCAATGACGTCGTTGGGATGAAGGTGCACCGTCGCATTGACGTCGGCGCGACAACGCATGATTTCCCGGTGCATCTGGTGCCCCTGACTGGGGCGCAAACGTCCGTGCAAAAGCTCATCGGATTGCATATCCAGCACCGACAGATGCTCAAGCCCGCACTCTTCCAGCGAGATGCCGCGGTGCTTGGTGTAGATCACATCGCGTTGCCAGTACGCACAGCGCCTGCGTACAGCGATATTGCCCAGCGTATTGACCAGCAGTTGGCGCGCCGCCAGACGCTGACCGTATTGGACAATGCTGTTGCCGATCGCCAGGTCGAACCACGCCGGCAACCCGGCTCGTGAAGGTTCAAATCCCGCACGTTTCAATTCAGGCATAGCCGTTTGCCTCCCGCGATACGCAATCGGGATTGACCACCGTGTCGACTGTTTGCCCCTGTAACAGCGCCAGCAGCGTTTGCAGGGCATTGGCTTTGAGTTGGGCCAGCGAGCGCTCGCTGTAGAAAGCGGCATGCGGCGTCAATAACACCCGCTCATGCTCGATCAACGCTTTGGGAGGTGCCGGCTCTTCCTGCACGACATCCAGCAGTGCCATGGACACAACCCCGGCCTGCAAGGCCCGCAGCAACGCATCGGTGTCGACGATGCCGCCTCGCGCGGTATTGACCAGGGTCGCGCCGTGCTTCATCCGTGAAAATGCCGCGTCGTTCATAAGATGTGCGGTGGCCGGGGTAAGCGGCAGATGCAGCGACAGCACATCGGCGGTAGCGAGCAAAGCATCCAGCGTCACACCCGTGGCAATGTCTTCGGCACAACGCTCGACCCCGGGATCGTAAAAGCAGACCCGGTAACCGAGGGCCGCCGCCCTGCGGGCCAATGCTCGTCCTGTTGCGCCATAACCCACAACGCCCAGAACCGTGTCGGCACAGGCTTTCACTTCGCCGCTATGGGATCGCCAGCACCAGCCGCCCTGGGGGGTGTGCCGGGCGTAGTCGCACAGCTTGCGCTGGGCCAAGAGGATCAACGCCAAGGCATGCTCGGCGACTTCCTCCGCCCCTACAGAACCGATGTTGGCGCACACAATGCCTTGCGCGCTCAACGCCTCGACATCCACATCATCAAGGCCGATCGTTGCCTTCACCAAAGCGCGGCAACGCGGCATTCTGGCGATCAGCGGCGCGTCGATGACCACCGAATGAAAGGCAATGATGCCGTCGGCTTTGGCCAGTTGCTCATCTGAAGGGGCGGTGGTCACCTCGAGGCGATAGCGCTGATGCTGCGCTTCCCGGACATACTCCCCAGCGTCGACATAATTCACTCGCTGCGAATCGATCATCAGAATATTCATGGGCATCCTTTTCCTTCCCGAGTCGTTGGCACTGCTGATTCAAAACGTTGCGCCCGGCGATTTTCAGGCACGGAGGTAGTCGCACTGTTGGCCGATATGCCCGGCCACCGCCGCGTCATAGATGCAGGCGGCAACCACCATGTCCTGGCTGGCATGGCCAACGCTGCGAAAGTAACTGAGACCTTGTTTGCGGGTGACCGGCGAAGGCTGCTCGACCACCAGGGCACTGATCTCGCGGATGTCCTTGCGCTCAATCACCGACCACGCCAAGGCCTGGGCGATTTCGCCCGACTCGTGGCACGCGGCGTCGAGATGATCGACATGCACCTGAGCACTGCCCAGCAATCGAGGATCGATCTCGCATGCTTGCGGTGTGCTGCCGCCGATGGCATTGATATGGGCATCGGGTTTGAGCTGATGCGCCCCGATCAACGGCTGCGGACTGTCGTGGGAGGTTGTCGTGCAGACAATGTCCGCGTCAGCCAACGCATCTTCCATGCGTTCGACGGCCTCGACCGGCTGCGCAAGCTCAATGGACAGACGTTCGGCCAACGCGACACTGCGGGCCATTGAGCGGGAAAATATCCTGACCTGCCCCAACTCCCTGACAGCGGCCATCGCCTTGATATGCGCCGCCGCTTGAGCCCCGGCTCCGATCACCGCCAGATTGAGCCGCGTCTGCAGGCAGAGTTTGTCCGTCACCAACGCACTCATGGCACTGGTACGAATCGCCGTCAGGGCGGAACTGTCGAGCATCGCCAATAACCGGCCGCTGTCGATGTCGATCAGCAAAACCGCGCCATTGATCGTCGAGAGCCCCTGCTCGGCGTTGCCGGGATGAAACGACGACACCTTGATGCCCAGGGTCTGGCTCGCGGGCAAAAAGGCCGGCATGAACAACGAAAATGCCTTTTGTCGCTCGTGCAGGATGATCGAACGTGGCGGAACCACGGGGGCGGCGAGTGAAAAGCCGCGATGAGCTTTTTCGAGTACGCGCACAAGCGTCGGCAACTCGACACAACGCCTGATGTCTTCACGATTAAGCAGCAGCATGGCTTGTCCTTTTCCATCAAAGCTTTTTGAAGGTCCCGGCCATTCCCTGACCGGCAGCGTTTGCACGCTGACTCAAACCGGCGTCTAACCGACGGGGTAGTCCTGGGAAAACCCCTGCTTTGGCACCAGAAAGGTGCGCAGGTAGGTGATGACCGGAGTGGCGTCCTGCTTGCGACCGATCACCTTGATGGTGACGATGCCCTGGCCCGGACGTGATCGGGATTCACGCTTGAAGACCACCTCGCTCTCGGCATACAGGGTGTCGCCGACGTACACCGGACTGGGCAGGCGTATTTCGTCCCAGCCCAGGTTGGCGATGGCCCGGGCGCTCATTGTCGCGACCGTCATGCCGCTGATGATCGACAAGGTCACCGAGCTGTTCACCAGCAGCTTTTCGAACTCGGTGCGCTGTGCGTAAGCCACATCGATATGCGCCGGATGGTTATTCATGTTCATCAGTGACTGCCAGATGTTATCCAGCTCAGTCACCGTGCGACCGGGGCGATGCTCGAACACGTCCCCCACCACAAACTCTTCGTAATGCAGCCCATAAGACTCACGGTATCGGTTGGCAGCGATCCGTTCATGGGCCGGAATCATCGGTTCCATGCTGTTCTCCTTAAAGACCCAGTTCCTGGGCGCGCTGGATGACTTTGCGGGCTTGCTTGACGAAGGGCGGCCCGACCATCAGGTGCTTCAGCCGGGTGATTTTTTCACCGCTGTCTTGCGCCGCCTGCACAACGGCCAAGGCATGTTCGTACTCGGCGATCGAAGGGGTGAACGCCTCATTAATGATGGATATCTGCCGCGGGTGAATCGAGGTCTTGCCACTGAACCCCAACTCCCGGGTGTCCTGGCATTCCTTCAGTAACCCGGCGTCGTCATCGAGGTTGAAGTAAGCGGTGTCGAACGCGGGAATCCCCGCGGCGCTGGCGGCGGCAACGATGCTTGTACGGGCGTGGAGAATGTTGCTCCAGCCGCCAATGGGCACACCAAGGCTGGCCGCGTAGTCGGCAGAACCGAAAATCAGTCCGTCAGCGCTGGATGCAATGGCGTAAATATCCCGCAGGCAGGCCGGTGTTTCGACGGTGACGAGGATTTTCGGGCTGCCTCCCTGCCCCCCTAAATTGGCGCGTACGATGTCTACTTCGGCTGCGGCTTCAGCCATGGCGAGGACGATGTATTCGGGGCGCTGTTCGAGGGATTGCACCAGCAACAGATCAAGCAACCCTTGGTTATCACGCAACGGGTTGATGCGCAGCGCCGTACGCTGCGCTGTAGGGGATCGATAGAACTGCTCGACACATAAGCGGGCTTCGCCTTTTTTGGCGAGGGGAACGCCGTCCTCCAGATCAATCACCATGACATCCGTCAGGGCACTCTTGGCGTATTGCTCCGGGTTCAAGGCAGAGCAATACAACAGGCTTCGTGGTATCGGATGAGTCATCACCACCTCTCAATGCTCGGCAGGCTTCAGGTGCAAGCGGGCTACATCGATCTCTGCCCTGACCGCGGAGCAAAAACTGCGGACGTCTTCTTGCGACATATCGGCACGCAGCATCACGCGCAAACCGGACTTGTTTCTGGCCACAATCGGAAAGAACACCGCCGAGGTGTAATAGCCTCGTTTGAACACACCTTCGGAAACGCTGATCGCCATGTCCGGGCTGTCCAATGGAATAACCCGAATCGGCAGCCCTGACCCCGCGTGCTCTGTATTGATTAAACTGTCGAATAGACGAATATTGGAATTCAGCTTCTCCTGCAAGACGCCAAGTTCAGGACTCTTATGAATATCCAGCGACGCCATGGCCGCACCGATAGCGGCCGGATTTATGTATTGAGAATAAGACATCGGCCCACCAAAGCGACGGAAGACACTTTGATAGTCGGCTTTCTCCGACATGAATATGCCGCCGCCATTGGCACCAAATGCCTTGGCCAATGAATACACCAGCAGGGTTCGAGGATTCAACTCGGGTATATACGTACGAATATAACCTTCACCCTGTTCGCCATAGGCGCTTAATGAGTGAGAGTCGTCGAAATAGAGAAACAGCCCATATTTATCCTGCAACGCTAATAACTGCTCAATTGGTGCACTGCCTCCCATGCTATAGGCACCGTCAGCAACATAGGCGACCAGCGGGTACCGTTTGCACATATCCTCAATAAAATCGACATCGTTGTGATTGCAGGTCACCACCTGCGTTTCATCAGCACAAATGGCCTTGACCTGATTCAGGGCAAAATGGGCATGTTTGTCAAAGATCAGTACGGGGCGCTGCCCCTGAGTAAACATACCAGCGGCCAGGAGCGGCAACGAGGCCACGATCCCCGCACTGCAGGACGTCGCCGTAAAGGCTCGACAGTTGAAGTGCGCGGACAAGGCATCCTCAAGCTCATCGAGTTCTCGCAACCTTATCCTGATACGCGAGGTGGGCAGGTTCACCGTACCGCTATTGAGCACATAATCGGCGGCGCGGCGCGCCAGACGCGGATCGACCTCAAGACCCAAATATGAACACGAGCACATGTTCATGAAGGCATGACCGTTCTGGTCCTGCATACGCCCCTGCTGAGTATGCTTGACACTCAAATCGGTCAACCCCGATTGTTGTGCAAAGGCCCATGACGGATTTCCAATATCGACGGATCTGGCGGTATTAATGTACTTGTTTCGCTGCTCTGACATACACGACCTCAATATAAGTCCATATAACCGGAACAATGACCAGCAGGCAATTAAGTAGCGTCAATGAAAATACTGCGCACCAACAAACATTCAACACCCAACATCTCTACACCATCAAAGCTTAATTGATTACAGCCCACCTCAGCGTCACAGTCAGCGCTTTTGCAGGCATTCAAGAAAACCCCTTCAATGATTAACGAATGATCTGTAGGAACACTCTTAAAGATCATACGCACAGGCCAGATCACATTAATGGTTCCAGGTTCTAGCCGTGCGCCACCTGCAACTTCCCGGCACACGCCCCACAGCCTTGTGTTGCGCAGAGTAATTAATCAATGGAAGATTGAGCGGTAAACCAGCGCTTATCACGGGCGCGGTCTCAGACATCGGGAGATGCGATAGACGAAGGCGCCGATATGGTCATCGATGGAGGTCTGGGAACTCAGCTTTACGGTGGCTATGCGTGGGGCTACTTCGAGAGCGCCGGGGTTTAAAGATCAAAGAGGCAACTGACCGGGCCATCAATTTCCACCTGAGCCCCCGCTCACTGAAGCTCTCAATTCCTTCCCGCAAAACCAGCAGGACCTTCCTTATCGACCCCGTCGTCGACAACACACAGCGCCGAGCCCTGTTGATGCTGCAGCAGGTGAGCATACTGAGTGGTCAATCGAATCCTGTTGGCCAGCGCCTGCCGCACCAGCGAACTCGCCGCGATTACCCTGTAGGAGCTGCCGCAGGCTGCGATCTTTTGATCGTAAAAAAAGCAGGTCAACAGATCGCAGCCTGCGGCAGCTCCTACAGGGTCTCATTTATCCAAGCTGGCTCGATGGGATGTGTTCGGCGTTCCGGTTGATGTCCGAAACCGGTGGTGGCTGGTGTGGCGCTTTCGCGAGCAAGCTTTGCTCCTACGGGGTCAAGGGCAGCCTTTGGGTGAAACATTGATCCAGAGCGGGTCGGGCGTAGGAAAAATCGGGTAAAACGGGCGCCATCGCTACTTGCAGTAACGTGCAAGTAAGACAACTTCCCAATACCTCACCCGTTAAACAGTTGAAAAACCGCTCCAAACAATATTGATTATCATTTAGCAGCAACTATGTTCGTTACATTTCAAACAAAACATATTTCCCGGAAAACCGGCTAATGCCCGCAACGCATGGGCTGGCGGGGCTTGGAGGTGCGCTATGTGCTTATTCCAATAAATAATTTCGCTATAGGAATTTTACTTGCCGGGTGTTTAGCCATAAAATCAGCGCGATTGATTGCTGCGACATATCGTCACTGCCTATTTCTTTATCAAGCTCAGAGACCTTTGCTCTCTGTTAAGGATTACCAGCATGCCCGAAGCGACAGGACTCATGGCCCACAACTGGGGCTTTGCCATTTTCCTTCTGGGTGTCGTCGGCCTGTGTGCCTTCATGCTTGGCGTCTCCAGCCTCCTTGGGTCAAAAGCCTGGGGCCGCAGCAAAAACGAACCGTTCGAGTCGGGCATGCTACCTACCGGTGGCGCCCGCTTGCGGCTCTCAGCCAAATTCTATCTGGTCGCGATGCTCTTCGTGATCTTCGATATCGAAGCCCTCTTTCTCTTTGCATGGTCTGTGTCCGTCCGCGAAAGCGGCTGGACCGGATTCGTCGAAGCTCTCGTTTTCATAGCAATTCTGTTGGCAGGTCTTGTCTACCTGTTCCGAGTGGGCGCCCTTGACTGGGCTCCGGAAGCTCGTCGCAAGCGGCAGGCGAAGCTGAAACAATGAGGCTTTGGCAATGCAATACAATCTCACCAGGATCGACCCCGATGCTCCTAACGAGCAATATCCGATTGGCGAACGGGAAACCGTTTCCGATCCGTTAGAAGATCAAGTTCACAAAAACATTTTCATGGGCAAGCTGGAAGACGTGCTGAGTGGCGCGGTCAACTGGGGACGTAAGAACTCCCTGTGGCCGTACAACTTTGGCTTGTCGTGCTGCTACGTGGAAATGACCACCGCCTTCACGGCGCCCCACGACATCGCGCGCTTTGGCGCCGAGGTTATCCGGGCATCGCCGCGTCAGGCCGACTTCATGGTTATCGCCGGTACCTGCTTCATCAAGATGGCGCCGATCATTCAGCGTCTCTACGAGCAGATGCTCGAGCCGAAGTGGGTGATCTCCATGGGTTCGTGCGCTAACTCCGGTGGCATGTACGACATCTACTCTGTGGTTCAAGGGGTGGACAAGTTCCTGCCCGTGGACGTCTACGTACCTGGCTGCCCTCCTCGTCCGGAAGCATTTCTGCAAGGCTTGATGCTGTTGCAGGAATCGATTGGACAGGAGCGTCGTCCGCTTTCCTGGGTCGTCGGTGATCAAGGCGTTTATCGCGCCGACATGCCTTCGCAAAAGGAACAGCGCCGCGAACAGCGAATCGCAGTCACTAACCTGCGCAGCCCTGACGAAGTCTGATCCAGATCTGTTCTGACAAAGAAACGAGAAGCTGGCTTCATTCTTTACGTTGACCGAAAGCGAAAAAATAACCATGACTACAGGCAGCGCTCTGTACATCCCGCCTTATAAGGCAGACGACCAGGATGTGGTCGTTGAATTGAACAACCGTTTTGGCGCCGAAGCGTTCACCGCTCAGTCGACCCGCACCGGCATGCCGGTGCTGTGGGTGGCGCGCGCCAAACTCGTCGAAGTCCTGACCTTCCTGCGCAACCTGCCCAAGCCGTACGTCATGCTCTATGACCTGCACGGCGTGGACGAGCGTCTGCGCACCAAGCGTCAAGGGCTGCCGAGCGACGCTGAATTCACCGTGTTCTATCACCTCATGTCGCTGGAGCGTAATAGTGACGTGATGATCAAGGTCGCCTTGTCCGAGAGCGACCTCAGCTTGCCGACCGTTACCGGTATCTGGCCGAACGCCAACTGGTACGAACGTGAAGTCTGGGACATGTTCGGCATTGACTTCAAAGGTCACCCGCACCTGTCGCGCATCATGATGCCGCCGACCTGGGAAGGTCACCCGCTGCGCAAGGACTTCCCGGCGCGCGCCACCGAATTCGATCCGTTCAGCCTCAACCTCGCCAAGCAACAGCTTGAGGAAGAAGCCGCGCGTTTCCGCCCTGAAGACTGGGGCATGAAGCGTTCCGGGACGAACGAGGACTACATGTTCCTCAACCTCGGCCCGAACCACCCTTCGGCGCACGGTGCGTTCCGCATCATTCTGCAGCTGGACGGTGAAGAAATCGTCGACTGCGTGCCGGATGTCGGTTACCACCACCGTGGTGCCGAGAAGATGGCCGAGCGTCAGTCGTGGCACAGTTTCATCCCGTACACCGACCGTATCGATTACCTCGGCGGCGTGATGAACAACCTGCCGTACGTGCTCTCGGTCGAGAAGCTGGCCGGCATCAAGGTGCCTGAGAAGGTCGACGTCATCCGCATCATGATGGCCGAGTTCTTCCGGATCACCAGCCACCTGCTGTTCCTCGGGACTTACATCCAGGACGTCGGCGCCATGACTCCGGTGTTCTTCACTTTCACCGACCGCCAGAAGGCGTACACGGTGATTGAAGCCATTACCGGTTTCCGTCTGCACCCGGCCTGGTACCGCATCGGCGGTGTTGCCCACGACCTGCCGCGCGGCTGGGACAAACTGGTGAAAGACTTCGTTGAATGGCTGCCAAAACGCCTCGACGAATACACCAAGGCTGCCCTGCAGAACAGCATCCTCAAGGGCCGTACCATCGGCGTCGCTGCCTACAACACCAAAGAAGCCCTGGAATGGGGCGTCACCGGTGCCGGCCTGCGTTCGACCGGTTGCGACTTTGACCTGCGTAAAGCGCGTCCATACTCCGGCTACGAGAACTTCGAATTCGAAGTGCCGCTGGCTGCCAATGGCGATGCCTACGACCGCTGCATGGTTCGTGTTGAAGAGATGCGCCAGAGCATCAAGATCATCGACCAGTGCATGCGCAACATGCCGGAAGGCCCGTACAAGGCGGATCACCCGCTGACCACGCCGCCGCCGAAAGAGCGCACGCTGCAGCACATCGAAACCTTGATCACGCACTTCCTGCAAGTTTCGTGGGGCCCGGTGATGCCGGCCAACGAATCCTTCCAGATGATCGAAGCGACCAAGGGCATCAACAGTTATTACCTGACGAGCGACGGCGGCACCATGAGCTACCGTACCCGGATCCGCACTCCGAGCTTCCCGCATCTGCAACAGATCCCTTCGGTGATCAAAGGCAGCATGGTCGCGGACTTGATTGCGTACCTGGGTAGTATCGACTTCGTTATGGCCGACGTGGACCGCTAAGCATGAACAGCACGCTTATCCAGACAGACCGTTTCACCCTCAGTGAAACCGAGCGCTCGGCCATCGAGCACGAGCTGCATCACTACGAAGACCCGCGCGCGGCGTCGATCGAAGCCCTGAAGATCGTTCAAAAGGAACGCGGCTGGGTGCCGGATGGCGCCCTGTACGCAATCGGCGAGATCCTCGGCATCCCGGCCAGCGACGTTGAAGGTGTGGCGACGTTCTATAGCCAGATTTTCCGTCAGCCGGTTGGCCGTCACATCATTCGCGTCTGCGACAGCATGGTCTGCTACATCGGCGGCCACGAGTCGGTGGTCAGCGAAATCCAGAACAATCTGGGCATCGGCCTGGGTCAGACCACCACCGACGGTCGTTTCACCCTGCTGCCGGTCTGCTGCCTCGGCAACTGCGACAAGGCACCGGCGCTGATGATCGACGACGACACCTTTGGTGATGTGCAGCCTGCTGGCGTCGCCAAACTGCTCGAGGGCTACGTATGACCCTGACATCTTTCGGTCCTGCCAACCGCATTCAGCGTTCGGCCGAGACTCACCCGCTGACCTGGCGTCTGCGTGACGACGGCGAAGCCGTGTGGCTCGACGAGTACCAGGCCAAGAACGGTTACGCCGCTGCGCGCAAAGCCTTCGCCGACATGGATCAGGACGCCATCGTCCAGACCGTGAAAGACGCAGGCCTCAAAGGTCGCGGCGGTGCAGGCTTCCCCACGGGCGTGAAGTGGGGCCTGATGCCCAAAGACGAATCCATCAACATCCGCTACTTGCTGTGCAACGCGGATGAAATGGAGCCAAACACCTGGAAAGACCGCATGCTGATGGAGCAACTGCCCCATCTGCTGATCGAAGGTATGCTGATCAGTGCTCGCGCGCTGAAAACCTACCGTGGCTACATCTTCCTGCGTGGCGAATACACCACCGCCGCCAAGCACTTGAATCGTGCCGTGGAAGAAGCCAAGGCTGCGGGCCTGCTGGGTAAAAACATTCTCGGCAGCGGCTTCGATTTCGAGCTGTTCGTCCACACCGGCGCCGGGCGTTACATCTGCGGTGAAGAAACCGCACTGATCAACTCCCTCGAAGGCCGCCGCGCCAACCCGCGCTCCAAGCCGCCCTTCCCTGCCGCCGTCGGCGTGTGGGGCAAGCCGACTTGCGTGAACAACGTGGAAACCCTGTGCAACGTGCCGGCGATCATTGCCGACGGCGTTGACTGGTACAAATCGTTGGCCCGCGAAGGCAGCGAAGACATGGGCACCAAGCTCATGGGCTTCTCCGGCAAAGTCAAAAACCCGGGCCTGTGGGAACTGCCATTCGGCGTCACCGGTCGCGAGTTGTTCGAAGACTACGCCGGCGGCATGCGCGACGGTTTCAAACTCAAGGCCTGGCAGCCAGGCGGGGCCGGTACCGGTTTCCTTCTGCCTGAGCACCTCGACGCACAAATGTACGCCGGCGGCATCGCCAAAGTGGGCACCCGTATGGGTACCGGCCTGGCGATGGCGGTGGATGACAGCGTCAACATGGTCTCCTTGCTGCGCAACATGGAGCAGTTCTTCGCTCGCGAGTCGTGCGGTTTCTGCACCCCGTGCCGTGATGGTTTGCCATGGAGCGTGAAGCTCTTGATGGCCATCGAAGAAGGCCGCGGTCAGCCAGGCGACATCGAGACCCTGCTGGGTCTGGTCAACTTCCTCGGCCCGGGCAAGACCTTCTGTGCTCACGCACCGGGTGCCGTGGAACCGTTGGGCAGTGCCATCAAATACTTCCGTCCAGAGTTCGAAGCCGGTATCGCGCCAGTCAGCGCCGCCGTCCCGCCTCTGGCAAGGCCGATCGTAATCGGCGCGTAAACGCTTAATAAGGTGAAGGGCCTGGGCCTTTCACCTCCTGCGATGACGCCTTTCGAGGCTGGTTTGATTCGCACGGATAACAAGATTCCATTAGCCACGCCCGCTGACACCGGGCCAACGAAGACCTTTGAACCATGGCCACTATCCACGTAGACGGCAAAGCGCTCGAAGTCGACGGGGCAGACAACCTGTTACAGGCATGTCTGTCGCTGGGCCTCGACATTCCATATTTCTGCTGGCACCCCGCGCTTGGTAGCGTCGGGGCTTGCCGCCAGTGCGCGGTCAAGCAGTACACCGACGAGAACGACACCCGTGGTCGCATCGTCATGTCCTGCATGACGCCTGCCACCGACAACACCTGGATCTCCATCGAAGATGAAGAATCCAAGGCGTTCCGCGCCAGTGTTGTTGAATGGCTGATGACCAACCACCCGCACGACTGCCCTGTGTGCGAAGAAGGCGGTCATTGCCACCTGCAAGACATGACAGTGATGACCGGCCACAACGAGCGCCGTTATCGCTTCACCAAACGCACCCACCAGAACCAGCATTTGGGCCCGTTCATTTCCCACGAGATGAACCGCTGCATTGCTTGCTACCGCTGCGTGCGTTTCTATAAGGATTACGCTGGCGGCACCGACCTCGGTGTGTTCGGCGCCCACGACAACGTGTACTTCGGTCGCGTTGAAGACGGCACCCTCGAAAGCGAGTTCTCCGGCAACCTCACCGAGGTCTGCCCGACCGGTGTGTTCACCGACAAGACTCACTCCGAGCGCTACAACCGCAAGTGGGACATGCAGTTCTCGCCGAGCATCTGCCATGGCTGCTCGAGCGGTTGCAACATTTCCCCGGGCGAGCGTTACGGTGAACTGCGTCGCATCGAAAACCGTTTCAACGGTTCGGTGAACCAGTACTTCCTGTGCGACCGTGGCCGTTTCGGTTATGGCTACGTCAACCGCACCGACCGCCCACGTCAGCCGCTGCTGGCCGACGGCACCAAGCTCGGTCTGGACGCTGCACTGGATAAAGCCGCTGATCTGCTGCGCGGTCGCAACATTGTCGGTATCGGTTCGCCGCGTGCCAGCCTCGAAAGCAACTACGCGTTGCGCGAACTGGTTGGCGCCGAGCACTTCTACTCGGGTATCGAAGCGTCCGAGCTGGAACGCATTCGTCTGGTCTTGCAGGTGCTGAACGACAGCCCGCTGCCTGTGCCAAACATGCGCGACATCGAAGACCACGATGCGATCTTCGTCCTCGGTGAAGACTTGACCCAGACCGCCGCCCGTGTGGCGCTGTCGCTGCGTCAATCGGTCAAAGGCAAAGCTGAAGACATGGCCGAAGCCATGCGCGTTCAGCCTTGGCTCGACGCCGCCGTGAAGAACATCGGTCAGCACGCGCTGAACCCGCTGTTCATCGCCAGCCTGGCGCAAACCAAGCTCGACGACATCGCTGAAGAATGCGTACACGCAGCTCCGGACGATCTGGCGCGCATCGGTTTCGCCGTTGCCCACGCACTGGACGCCAGCGCCCCGGCCGTTGAAGGTCTGGACGCCGAAGCACTGGAACTGGCTCAGCGCATTGCCGACGCCCTGCTCGCGGCCAAACGTCCGCTGATCATCGCCGGTACTTCGCTGGGCTCCAAAGCCCTGATCGAAGCCGCCGCGAACATCGCCAAAGCACTGAAACTGCGCGAGAAGAACGGTTCGATCAGCCTGATCGTGCCGGAAGCCAACAGCCTCGGTCTGGCCATGCTCGGTGGCGAATCGGTGGATGCTGCGCTGCAAGCCGTCATCGACGGCAAGGCTGACGCGATCGTTGTGCTGGAAAACGATCTGTACACCCGCACCACCAAAGACAAGGTCGATGCCGCACTGAACGCTGCGAAAGTAGTGATCGTTGCTGATCATCAGAAGACCGCGACCACCGACCGTGCGCACCTGGTTCTGCCAGCGGCGAGCTTCGCCGAAGGCGACGGTACGCTGGTCAGCCAGGAAGGTCGCGCCCAGCGCTTCTTCCAGGTTTTCGATCCGCAATACCTCGACGCGAGCATTCTGGTTCATGAAGGCTGGCGCTGGCTGCACGCCCTGCGCGCAACCCTGCTGAACCAGCCGATCGACTGGACGCAACTCGACCACGTCACCGCAGCCGTTGCTTCGAGCACCGCGCAACTGGCGCGTATCGTCGACGCAGCACCGTCGGCCGCGTTCCGTATCAAGGGTCTGAAACTGGCGCGTGAGCCGCTGCGTTACTCCGGTCGCACCGCAATGCGCGCCGACATCAGCGTTCACGAACCACGCACCCCGCAAGACAAAGACACCGCGTTCGCCTTCTCCATGGAAGGTTACTCGGGCTCTGCCGAACCGCGTCAGCAAGTACCATTTGCATGGTCGCCGGGCTGGAACTCGCCGCAAGCGTGGAACAAGTTCCAGGACGAAGTCGGCGGTCACATCCGTGCTGGCGACCCGGGCACCCGCCTGATCGAAAGCACTGGCGACTCGCTGAACTGGTTCGCTGCAGCACCGCGTGCGTTCAACCCGGCAGCGGGCACCTGGCAAGCCGTGCCGTTCTTCCACCTGTTCGGCAGCGAAGAAAACTCTTCGAAAGCCGCACCGGTTCAAGAGCGCATTCCGGCCGCTTACGTGGCACTGGCGAAATCCGAAGCGGATCGTCTGGGCGTCAACGAAGGTGCATTGCTGAGCCTGAACGTGGCCGGTCAGACCCTGCGTCTGCCGCTGCGCATCAATGAAGAACTGGGCGCAGGTCTGGTGGCATTGCCTGCGGGCATCGCCGGCATTCCACCGGCATTCGCCGGCGTATCCGTCGACGGTCTGCAGGAGGCAGCGCAATGACCTGGTTCACCCCTGAAGTGATCGATGTGATCCTGACGGTCATCAAAGCCATCGTGATTCTGTTGGCCGTGGTGGTCGCCGGTGCGTTGCTCAGCTTTGTCGAACGTCGCCTGCTGGGCTGGTGGCAAGACCGTTACGGTCCGAACCGCGTTGGCCCGTTTGGTATGTTCCAGATCGCCGCCGACATGCTGAAGATGTTCTTCAAGGAAGACTGGACCCCGCCGTTTGCCGACAAAGTGATCTTCACTTTGGCGCCGGTGGTGGCCATGTCCGCCTTGCTGATCGCGTTTGCGATCATCCCGATCACCCCGACCTGGGGCGTCGCGGATCTGAACATCGGCCTGCTGTTCTTCTTCGCCATGGCCGGTCTGTCGGTCTACGCGGTGTTGTTCGCCGGCTGGTCGAGTAACAACAAGTTCGCCCTGCTTGGTGCCCTGCGTGCTTCGGCGCAGACCGTGTCCTACGAAGTGTTCATGGGCCTGGCCCTGATGGGCATCGTGGTCCAGGTCGGCTCGTTCAACATGCGCGACATCGTCGAGTACCAGGCGCAGAACCTGTGGTTCATCATTCCGCAGTTCTTCGGCTTCTGTACCTTCTTCATCGCTGGCGTCGCCGTGACTCACCGTCACCCGTTCGACCAGCCGGAAGCGGAACAGGAACTGGCCGACGGTTACCACATTGAATACGCCGGTATGAAATGGGGCATGTTCTTCGTTGGTGAATACATCGGCATCATCTTGATCTCGGCGCTGTTGGTCACCCTGTTCTTCGGTGGCTGGCACGGTCCGTTCGGCATCTTGCCGCAACTGTCCTTCCTCTGGTTCGCACTGAAGACCGCGTTCTTCATCATGCTGTTCATCCTGCTGCGCGCGTCTATCCCGCGTCCGCGTTATGACCAGGTGATGGATTTCAGCTGGAAATTCTGCTTGCCACTGACCCTGATCAATTTGCTGGTGACCGCTGCGGTCGTGTTGTGGAACACGCCTGCAGTCGCGGTTCAGTGAGGATTTGACCCATGTTCAAATATATTGGCGACATCGTTAAGGGTACTGGTACCCAGTTGCGCAGCCTGGTCATGGTCTTCGGCCATGGCTTTCGCAAGCGCGACACCCTGCAATACCCGGAAGAAGCGGTCTACCTGCCACCACGCTACCGTGGTCGTATCGTCCTGACCCGTGACCCCGATGGCGAAGAGCGTTGCGTTGCCTGCAACCTGTGCGCCGTGGCTTGCCCGGTGGGTTGCATCTCGCTGCAGAAAGCTGAAACCGAAGACGGTCGCTGGTACCCGGACTTCTTCCGTATCAACTTCTCGCGCTGCATTTTCTGCGGTCTCTGCGAGGAAGCCTGTCCGACCACCGCAATCCAGCTGACACCGGATTTCGAGATGGCCGAGTTCAAACGTCAGGACCTGGTGTACGAGAAAGAAGATCTGTTGATCTCCGGCCCCGGCAAAAACCCTGATTACAACTTCTATCGTGTTGCAGGTATGGCAATCGCTGGCAAGCCGAAAGGCTCCGCACAGAACGAAGCCGAACCGATCAACGTGAAGAGCTTGCTGCCTTAAGGAAGAACGATGGAATTCGCTTTCTATTTCGCATCGGGTATCGCTGTTGTGGCCACGCTACGTGTGGTCACCAACACCAACCCTGTGCACGCCCTGCTCTACCTGATCATCTCGTTGATCGCTGTGGCCATGACCTTCTTCGCACTCGGCGCACCGTTCGCCGGCGTGCTGGAAGTGATCGCCTACGCCGGCGCCATCATGGTGCTGTTCGTGTTCGTGGTGATGATGCTCAACCTCGGCCCCGCCGCGGTTCAGCAAGAACGCGCCTGGCTCAAGCCCGGTATCTGGGCAGGGCCGGTGATTCTCGCCGGCCTGCTGCTGGCCGAACTGCTGTATGTGCTGTTCGCTCACCAGAGCGGTCAGGCCATCGGCCACACCACCGTAGACGCGAAAGCCGTGGGCATCAGCCTGTTCGGCCCGTACCTGCTGGTAGTCGAACTCGCCTCGATGCTGCTGCTTGCTGCAGCCGTCACGGCGTTCCATTTGGGCCGTAACGAGGCGAAGGAGTAAGTCATGCCTGCTATCCCTCTCGAACATGGACTGGCCGTCGCCGGCATCCTGTTCTGCCTTGGTCTGGTCGGCCTGATGGTCCGCCGCAACATATTGTTCGTGTTGATGAGTCTGGAAGTGATGATGAACGCCTCTGCACTGGCGTTCATTGTTGCGGGCGCCCGTTGGGGCCAGCCGGATGGACAGATCATGTTCATCCTGGTGATCAGCCTTGCAGCTGCCGAGGCCAGTATTGGTCTGGCGATCCTGCTGCAACTGTATCGCCGCTTCCATACGCTCGATATCGACGCTGCCAGTGAGATGCGCGGATGAACCTGATCTTTCTGACTTTCGTATTCCCTCTGATCGGTTTCCTGCTGCTGTCGTTCTCCCGTGGACGCTGGTCGGAAAACCTCTCGGCGCTGATCGGCGTGGGTTCCATTGGCTTGTCGGCGATCGTCGCCGCCTACGTCATCTGGCAATTCAACGTCGCACCACCCGAAGGCGGTCACTACACCCTGGTGCTGTGGAAGTGGATGGTGGTCGAAGGCTTCAAGCCTGACTTCGCCCTCTACGTCGACGGCCTGTCGATCACCATGCTCGGCGTGGTGGTTGGCGTCGGTTTCCTGATCCACCTGTTCGCGTCCTGGTACATGCGCGGCGAAGCGGGCTACTCGCGCTTCTTCTCGTACACCAACCTGTTTATCGCCAGCATGCTGTTCCTGGTGCTCGGCGATAACCTGTTGTTCCTGTACTTCGGCTGGGAAGGCGTGGGCCTGTGCTCGTACCTGTTGATCGGTTTCTACTACAGCAACCGCAACAACGGTAACGCCGCACTCAAGGCCTTCATCGTGACCCGGATCGGCGACGTGTTCATGGCCATCGGCCTGTTCATCCTGTTCCAGCAAGTGGGCACGCTGAACATCCAGGAACTGCTGGTGCTGGCACCGCAGAAATTCCAGGTCGGCGACTTCTGGATCACCTTGGCAACCTTGATGCTGCTGGGTGGTGCAGTCGGTAAATCGGCACAACTGCCACTGCAAACCTGGCTCGCGGACGCGATGGCCGGCCCGACTCCGGTTTCGGCACTGATCCACGCCGCAACGATGGTTACTGCCGGTGTTTACCTGATCGCCCGTACCCACGGTCTGTTCACCCTGGCGCCGGAAATCCTGCACCTGGTGGGCATCGTCGGTGGTGTGACCCTGGTTCTGGCAGGTTTCGCCGCGCTGGTTCAAACCGACATCAAACGTATCCTCGCCTACTCGACCATGAGCCAGATCGGCTACATGTTCCTGGCGCTGGGCGTTGGCGCCTGGGATGGCGCGATTTTCCACCTGATGACCCACGCCTTCTTCAAGGCCCTGCTGTTCCTTGCTTCCGGTGCGGTGATCGTTGCCTGCCACCACGAGCAGAACATCTTCAAGATGGGCGGTCTGTGGAAAAAACTGCCACTGGCCTACGCCAGCTTCATCGTCGGCGGCGCGGCACTGGCTGCCCTGCCACTGGTCACCGCAGGCTTCTACTCCAAGGACGAAATCCTTTGGGAAGCGTTCGCCAGCGGCAACCACGGTCTGCTCTACGCAGGTCTGGTCGGCGCGTTCATGACCTCGCTGTACACCTTCCGCCTGATCTTCATCACGTTCCACGGTGAAGCCAAGACCGAAGCCCACGCCGGTCACGGCATCGCTCACTGGCTGCCGCTGTCGGTGCTGATCGTATTGTCCACCGCCATTGGCGCGATGATCGTTCCGCCACTGCACGGCGTACTGCCAGAAAGCGTTGGCCATGCCGGTGGCGAAGCCAAGCACAGTCTGGAAATCGCCTCGGGTGCTATTGCCTTGGCCGGTATCCTGCTGGCAGCGCTGCTGTTCCTCGGCAAGCGTCGCTTCGTCACGGCAATCGCCAACAGCGGCATCGGCCGTTTCCTTTCGGCCTGGTGGTTCGCTGCCTGGGGCTTCGACTGGATCTACGACAAACTGTTCGTCAAACCTTACCTGGCGATCAGCCACGTACTGCGCAAAGACCCGCTCGACCAGACCATCGGTCTGATCCCGCGTATGGCCAAGGGTGGTCACACTGCCCTGAGCCGCACCGAGACCGGTCAACTGCGTTGGTACGCTGCTTCGATGGCTGCTGGTGCCGTGCTGGTTATCGGCGCCATCGTGCTGGTAGCGGTCTGATATGAACCTTGCGAATTTGCGAAAGGAAACGAGCCCGTCATGATTCTGCCTTGGCTAATCCTGATCCCCTTCATCGGCGGCCTGCTGTGCTGGATGGGTGAGCGCTTCGGCGCTACCCTCCCGCGCTGGATTGCGCTGTTGACCATGACCCTGGAACTCGCCCTCGGCCTCTGGCTGTGGGCCCACGGTGACTATTCATTTGCCCCGGCGCCTGGCGCCGATCCGACCTGGGCGCTTGAGTTCAAGCACATCTGGATCGCGCGTTTCGGCATCAGCGTGCACCTGGCCCTCGACGGCCTGTCGCTGTTGATGATCCTGCTGACCGGTCTGCTGGGTATCCTCTCAGTACTCTGCTCGTGGAAAGAGATTCAACGTCACGTTGGCTTCTTCCACCTGAACCTGATGTGGATCCTGGGCGGCGTTGTCGGCGTGTTCCTCGCCCTCGACCTGTTCATGTTCTTCTTCTTCTGGGAAATGATGCTGGTGCCGATGTACTTCCTCATCGCGCTCTGGGGTCACAGTTCTTCGGACGGCAAGAAAACCCGGATCTACGCGGCGACCAAGTTCTTCATCTTCACTCAGGCGTCCGGCCTGATCATGCTGGTGGCGATCCTCGGTCTGGTGCTGGTCAACTTCAACAACACTGGCGTGATTACTTTCAACTACGCCGATCTGTTGAAAACCAAGATGTCGATGACCACCGAGTACATCCTGATGCTCGGCTTCTTCATCGCCTTCGCGGTCAAGCTGCCGGTCGTGCCGTTCCACTCGTGGTTGCCTGATGCTCACGCCCAGGCGCCGACTGCCGGTTCCGTCGACCTCGCCGGTATCTTGCTGAAAACCGCTGCTTACGGTCTGCTGCGTTTCGCCCTGCCGCTGTTCCCGAATGCCTCGGCCGAGTTTGCGCCGATCGCCATGACCCTCGGTCTGATCGGGATCTTCTACGGTGCGTTCCTCGCTTTCGCGCAAACCGACATCAAGCGTCTGATCGCCTTCTCGTCCGTTTCCCACATGGGTTTCGTGTTGATCGGCATCTACTCCGGCAGCCAACTGGCCCTGCAAGGTGCAGTGATCCAGATGCTCGCGCACGGTGTCTCGGCAGCCGCACTGTTTATCCTCAGCGGTCAGTTGTACGAGCGTCTGCACACTCGTGACATGCGTGAGATGGGCGGTGTGTGGTCGCGTATCGCTTACCTGCCGGCAATCAGCCTGTTCTTTGCAGCCGCATCCTTGGGCTTGCCGGGTACCGGTAACTTTGTCGGTGAGTTCCTGATCCTGATCGGCTCCTTCGCGAGCTGGCCGTGGATCACTGCGATTGCCACCTCCGGTCTGGTGTTCGGTTCGGTCTACTCGCTGATCATGATCCACCGTGCTTACTTCGGCCCGGCGAAATCGGATTCGATCCTGCACGGTATGGACGCTCGCGAACTGATCATGGTGCTAGGCCTTGCGGTGTTGCTGATCTACATCGGCGTCTACCCGCAACCGTTCCTCGACACTTCTGCCGCCACGATGCATGGCGTTCAGCAGTGGCTCGGCACCGCCTTCACTCAACTCGCTTCGGCCCGGTAAGAGCGCTATGGAATTCACGATTCAACACTTTATTGCGCTTGCGCCACTGTTGATCACCAGCCTCACCATTATCGTGGTGATGCTGGCAATCGCCTGGCGCCGCAACCACTCGCAGACCTTCCTGATTTCGGTGGCGGGTCTGAACCTGGCCCTGTTGTCGATCCTGCCAGCCCTGAAAGTCGCGCCTCTGGCCGTGACTCCTTTGCTGCAGATCGACTCGTTTGCCTGCCTGTACATGGCGCTGATCCTGGTCGCCACCCTCGCTTGCGTTACCCTCGCCCACGCTTATCTGGGTGATGGCGGTTCGGGTTACCCGGGCAACCGTGAAGAACTGTATTTGCTGATCCTTATGGCCGCCGCCGGTGGTCTGGTTCTGGTCAGCGCGCAGCACCTGGCCGGCTTGTTCATCGGTCTGGAACTGCTCTCGGTACCGGTTTACGGTCTGGTGGCTTACGCCTTCTTCAACAAGCGCTCGCTGGAAGCCGGCATCAAATACATGGTGCTGTCGGCCGCCGGTTCCGCGTTCCTGTTGTTCGGTATGGCGCTGCTGTACGCCGATTCGGGTTCGCTGAGCTTCGTCGGTATCGGTCAGGCTCTGGCTGCGACTGGCCTGCCTAGCTCGCTGGCGCAACTGGGCCTGGGCATGATGCTGATCGGTCTGGCGTTCAAGCTGTCGCTGGTGCCGTTCCACCTGTGGACGCCGGACGTCTACGAAGGTGCTCCGGCTCCAGTGGCTGCGTTCCTCGCAACCGCTTCGAAAGTGGCCGTGTTTGCAGTAATGGTGCGTCTGTTCCAGATCTCCCCTGCTGCCAGCAGTGGTGTACTGAGCGATGTGCTGACCGTTATCGCGATCGCTTCGATCCTGTTCGGTAATCTGCTGGCCCTGACCCAGAGCAACCTCAAGCGTCTGCTCGGTTACTCGTCCATCGCGCACTTCGGCTACCTGCTGATCGCACTGGTGGCAAGCAAGGGTCTGGCGGTGGAAGCCATCGGCGTGTACCTGGTGACTTATGTGATCACCAGCCTCGGCGCCTTCGGCGTGATCACCCTGATGTCCTCGCCGTACAACGGCCGTGACGCGGATGCCCTGTACGAATACCGCGGCCTGTTCTGGCGTCGTCCGTACCTGACCGCCGTCCTGACCGTGATGATGCTGTCGCTGGCGGGTATCCCGCTGACTGCTGGCTTCATCGGCAAGTTCTACATCATCGCTACTGGTGTTGAATCGCACCAATGGTGGCTGGTCGGCTCCTTGGTACTGGGCAGCGCCATCGGCGTCTTCTACTACCTGCGCGTGATGGTCACCCTGTATCTGATCGAGCCAAACCTACGTCGCCACGACGCCCAGCTGCACTGGGAACAGAAGGCAGGCGGCGTGATGCTGCTGGCCATCGCCCTGGTCGCGTTCTTCCTGGGTGTGTACCCGCAGCCATTGCTGACTCTGGTTCAGCAGGCGGGTCTGGCGGGCTGATTGCTTGGCTGGCTAGAAATGAAAACGGCACCTTCGGGTGCCGTTTTTGTTTTTGTGGGATTTTTACTGATGCCCTGCCCTTCCTGCTGAAAGCCCAGAAAGCTCCCGCTCAATTATCGGTTTCGTCCTACAGTCCGCATCCGGCTGTTGGAGCTATTGTGTATGTGTGAGGCAACGCGAAAACTCGAAGGCACATTGAAAGTACTTGCCGACCAACAGGGCACAAGGAAACCATATTGAACACTGACAACATCCACACCACATATGAAAAAATGTATGCATACGAAGAAGAGATAAAAAACAGCATCTCGATAAAAACTCAAATAATTTTTACCGCGATATTTGCGCTAGCTTCTGCAACCATCTACCTAGCTCGTTTTTTGGATTTCACCTTCAACCCCGAAATTGCATACATCATTTCCTTTCTAGTAGCTTTAACCCTGACAATCTCAACCATCTCTACATACTTCAACTTCAGAGCCTTTAGCGGATCTGAATTCAACAGAATGCCATACGCAGAAAAAATAAAAGAGTATTACGACAGCCAAACACAATACAACATTGAACTTGGCAATTATAACTCACAGGTATCGCAGCACGAGCAAATACCCTTGATCGATCCTGACAAAGAAACTGCAAGCTTCATTTCAAACACCTACATCAGTTGCTCCACACACAATGCTTTAGTCAATGAAGAGCGATCACGATGGGTTTTCAAGTCCATTTCAACTTTTCTGATGGCCTGCATTCCTCTTGCTATCGGTAGCTTGTTGTTTGTCCTTTTTGACATGGATACCTCCTCGCCCAGGAAAAATTTTGCAATAAAAGATATGTACGTGGGCGACCAAATATCCGACTTGAGAAAGCAGTTGCTGAATGACTCAAAAGCCGAAGGCGTAGCAGATCTGAAAAAAAGGACTATAATCCTTGAGAATATACTTCTTGAAAAAGGGGCAGGGAAATTGAGCGAATCCAATAAGCCAACATCAAGTGAAAAAAAACCTCTGCCCCAAGCTCCTGTCAAACCGGCTGCTCCATCTTCTAGAAGAACATACGACGATGTTAACGGCGGCACCAATAGGGATCAGAAATGAAAGCTACTAATGATCGACCTAAACCACAAAATTCGACAAGACCTACACCACCAGAGAAACCTTCTGCACCGGTTGTACGTCGTATCGTTAACGAAAAAGTTATCAATAGAAAAGAGATAGCTCTAGATAACAGATGACAACGCGACTAATGTGCTCTTGTCCTCGCAGAACTTTATAAAAAGGCGGCACCTTCAGGTGCCGCTTTCGCGTTTGTAGGATTCAGTATCAGCAGATTGCGCCAGCGCGTCCAGATGATCGCTCGCTATGCTTTCTTGGTCTTCACACTTCCACCTTTTTAAGATTTTTCCTGCAAAGCAGTGAGCAATGGCTGACATTCTGCAGAAGGTAATTGCGGTTAAATTTGAGGATCACCTATCAAGTGGAGATCCACGAACCATGAAGCGGGACATTTATTCAGAATTGATGGATGGTCTTGATGCGTTAGCCGAAGAACGCCAAGGCACAATTACATTGAAGAAGACGCGTGTAGAACGGATCGGCGCCATGAAGGGCAAATTCACACATCCCCACGAAATTGATACCTCTCTATCAAAAGGTTTGCTGGATATCTTCAAAAGGTAAAAATCCACGACTGCTTTCATTTGATCTATCTGACTCACCCTGACCACTGTGGGAGCAAGCTCGCTCCCACAGGTTTGTGTGGCGTTCACTCAATCCAAATAACCACATGACGAAATTGTAATTCCCTCATCACCTTGGCGTTATCCGCAGCTTGCAACGATGTGACCCGGCGACCAATGCCGGCGGGCCCTGCCCCGCCGAACAATAAAACCCACGCCGACGCACGTTCCCGTTCTGCCGAACCCAAGGAGTGTTTGATGGTTAACCCTACAAAAATATCGATGGCCGCTTTAGCGGTGGTGGTCGGCTCCGGGCCGTCCGTGGTGTTTGCAGAAGACAAGCCTGAAGGCTTTGTCGAAGGCAGCAGCTTGACGGTGCTCAACCGCAACTTCTACTTTAATCGCGATCATCGCAACGGCCAGTCCAGCCCGACCGGCAATGGTTATTCCGAAGCCTGGTCGCACGCGGTGATCAGCAAGTTCGAATCCGGTTTCACCCAAGGCACCGTCGGCGTCGGTGTCGATGCGTTTGCGATGATCGGGCTGAAACTCGATACCGGTGACGGCCGTAATGGCGGGCGCAGTTCGTTTGATGTGTTGCCGGTCAACAGCAACGGCGAGGCGCGAGACGAATACAGCAAAGTCGGCGGCGCTGCGAAAATTAGGGCGTTCGATACGGTGGTCAAGGTTGGCGATGTGTTCCCGGCCAATCCGGTGGTTGCGGCGGGTGACTCGCGCTTGTTGCCGGAAAGCTTTCGCGGGGTGACGGCGACCAACACCAGTATTGAAGGTTTATCGGTTCAGGGCGGTCGACTGCACGCGATGAGCCAACCGGTGTCCAGCGACATGCGCGAGAACTTCGCCACCTTCTACGGCGGGCCGGTCAATTCGCCGTGGATCGCTTATGGCGGCGGCGATTATGTGCTGAACAAAAACCTCAGTTTCAGCCTGTACTCCAGCCGTCTCAAGGATGCGTGGAATCAGTACTACGCCGGCACTGCCTGGACCTACCCACTCTCCGATGACCTGTCGCTGTTCGGTGGCCTGAACTATTACAAGGCCGTCGACGAAGGCAAACAACTGCTCGGCGAATTCGACAACAACATCTGGAGTGGCCGCGTCGGCGTCAAGCTTGGCGCCCACTCCGTCGCCCTCTCCCACCAACGCAACAATGGCAATGACGACTTCGATTACCTGCGCCAGTCCGATTCGATATTCCTCGACAACTCGATCCAGTACAGCGACTTCAATTCACCGAAAGAACGTTCGTGGATGGTGCGTTATGACCTCGACATGAGCACTTACGGCGTGCCGGGCTTGTCGTTCATGACTCGCTATGCGCGCGGCACCGACGCTGATTATTCAAACGCTAATGCCGTGTATATGCGCCGCGATGCCGAGGGCAATCCGCTGACCGATCAGAAACGTTGGGAGCGCGATATCGAAGTCAAATACGTGGTGCAAAGCGGTTCGATGAAAGACCTGTCACTGCGTTTGCGCCAGGCCACCACGCGCGCCACGGCGTTCGAGTCGGATCTGGATGAAGTGCGGGTGATCGTCGAGTATCCATTGGCGATTCTTTGATTGCGCGGTTGATGCAAATTCACCTTTAGAAGCTCCTTGCTCCTTTGGTAAGAGGTGAATCTTTTGGCGTCCTTCGGGGCGCTTTTTTTATACCCCCCTCCGTGTCAGGCTACCTGTCGCCCTTGTTGATTGACTCAACTACTCAAGAGGGCGAAGGTGCTTAACAATGTCCAAAATGGGTAACCGCTACGACAACGACTTCAAAGATTGGGTCGTTCTGC
>NZ_RWIL01000149.1:0-15666 GCF_009764635.1 Pseudomonas sp. PB103
CACGCTGCGATCTTTTGATCTTTTTTTACAATCAACATCAAAAGATCGCAGCGTGCCGCAGCTCCTACAGGGAATGTTGTCACTCGGAGGAGGGGGTGATGCGGCAGCTTTTGCGCTCGCGAATCTGTTCGTCCGTGGGGCGTTCGCGGACGAATTCGAAGCGCGGTTCACCCTCGCTGTAATGCACCAGCCAGCCCCATTCCAACTCCTGTTCGTCCTGCCCGGGCTGCGGCGGGCGGGCCCACCATGGCTCTTTGCTGAGGATCTCGCGCATGGCGGCCTCCGTTGATGGCAATCCTTGAACTATAGCTTCCCGTGACGAGTCGTCAGATCAGGCTGTGTAGAATCCGGCCGATGACGATGAACGACAGGAGCAGGGCCATGACCGATGACGCGCGCAGGGATGAACCGTCCAAACGGCTGTTTTTTGCGTTGGATTGCCCGCCGGCGCAGCGCAAGGCAATTGCTCAGTGGCGTGCTGATCTGGGCTTGCGAACCGGCAAATCGGTGCCAGCGGACAATTTTCACCTGACGCTGCTGTTTCTCGGCGCCGTGCCGTTGGCGCAAATCAATGAAGTTTGTGAAGCCGCCGGCCAGGTGCGTACGCCGGGGGCAGCGTTGCGGATTGCGCTGGATCGTTTGCAGGTCTGGCATCGCGCCGGCGTCTTGTCGCTGGCGCCGGAGCAGGCGCCGCAGGCTTTACTGCGGCTGGTCTACGCGCTGGAGCAGGCGATGCTGCCGTTCGGCCTTGAAGAGACTGCCCGCGAGTTTCGTCCGCACCTGACCTTGGCCCGCGACTACCGCGCACCGGAGCCGGAATCCGCCACGCCACCGGAGTTTTTCCTGCGCGCTGAACGTTTTGCCTTGTTTGAATCGCACAAGGGCCGCTATCGGATTCTGCAAGAGTGGTCGCTGATTTGAAGGCACAAAAAAAGGCGCCCGAGGGCGCCTGAATTCACCTGAGCCGAGGGAGCCAGGTGAGGCCGTTCATAGCAGGGTGCAGCGGTGGTAAGGCGCTGCGCGAACGGGAAATAATTAATTCTTTAAGTACGTACAATCGGCATTGGGTACTGTATTCAATGTGATCAAAAATCCTGTGGGAGCTGGCTTGCCAGCGATGGGGGCGGCACGTCCAGCATCATCGTTACTGACCCACCGCTATCGCTGGCAAGCCAGCTCCCACATGTTCATCAGTGTTGTTGGAATCCCAACTCCGTAAGTTACTTACCGAGTTTCACCCGAGTCCAGCCGCGCGTCATGATGCGCTGGGTGGCAATCGGCTGATCCGGCACCGCATACAGCGTCGCCATCACCGCTTGCGACGGGTACGAGCCCGGGTCGTTGCGGATCGCTTCGTCCACCAATGGCGTGGCCGCCGCGTTGGCGTTGCTGTAGCCGTTGCTGTTAGTGATCTCGGCGATGATGTCCGGGCGCATCAGGAAGTCCATGAACAGGTAGGCGTTGTCGACGTTGGCGGCATCGCGCGGGATCGCGACCATGTCATAGAAGCTGCCGGCGCCTTCCTTGGGAATGCTGTAATCGATCACCACGTTGTTGCCCGATTCCACCGCGCGGGCCTTGGCCTGCAGCACGTCACCGGAGTAGCCGACCGCCACGCAGATGTTGCCGTTGGCCAGATCGGAGATGTATTTCGAGGAATGGAAGTACGCCACGTTCGGGCGAATCTTCATGAACAGCGCCTCGGCTTCCTTGATGTGCGCGGTGTCCTTGTCGTTCACCGGATAACCCAGGTAGTGCAGGGCGGCCGGGATCATTTCGGTCGGCGAGTCGAGGAAACTAATGCCGCAGGCTTTGAGTTTTTCAGCGTTTTCCGGCTTGAACAGCAAGTCCCAGGAATTGGTCGGGGCGTTGGCGCCGAGCACTTCCTTGACCTTGGCCGGGTTGAAACCGATGCCGATCGAGCCCCACATGTACGGGAACGCGTGGGCGTTGTCCGGATCACTGGCGGCGGCGTTTTTCAGCAGCACCGGGTTGAGATTCTTCCAGTTCGGCAGCTTCGATTTGTCCAGCGTCTGATACACGCCGGCCTTGATCTGCTTGGCCAGGAAACTGTTCGACGGCACGACTAGGTCGTAGCCGGATTTGCCCGCCAGCAAACGCGCCTCAAGGGTCTCGTTGCTGTCGAAGACGTCGTAGGTCACGCGGATGCCGGTCTCGTCTTCGAACTTCTTGACGGTGTCCGGCGCGATGTAATCGGACCAGTTGTAAACACGCAGCACCTTGTCGTTGGCCTGGGCGCCCATGACCATCGCGCCCATTAAGGACAGTGTCAGCAGAGTCCTGCCAAACATATTCATCGGTACAACTCCATTCTTCTTATTCAAAAAACACAAAGCCAGAACTCGGTTAACAGCGCCTGCTTATGTAGGAGCTGTCGAGTGAAACGAGGCTGCGATCTTTTGATCTTTCACATCAAGGTCAAAAGATCGCAGCGTGCCGCAGCTCCTACAGGGTTATGCGGTGGCGGCTTGTTGCGGTTGCTGCCACGACTCGTTTGCGGTCTGATCCATCGCTTCCTGAATTGCACGCTTGCGGTTGGCCTCTGCCTTGCGGCCGAAGTACCAGACCAGGAAGGTCACCAAGGAAACCGCCAGCAGAATCAGGCTCGCCACCGCGTTGATCTCAGGCTTCACGCCCAGACGCACTGCCGAGAACACCTCCATCGGCAAGGTCGTCGAACCTGGCCCGGAGACGAAGCTGGCCAATACCAGGTCATCCAGCGACAAGGCGAACGACATCATCCCGCCCGCGGCCAGCGACGGCGCGATCATTGGAATGGTGATCAGGAAAAACACCTTGAACGGCTTCGCCCCGAGATCCATCGCCGCTTCTTCGATCGACAGATCCAGTTCGCGAAGGCGGGCGGAGACTACCACCGCCACATAGGCGGCACAAAAAGTGGTGTGGGCGATCCAGATCGTGACGATGCCACGCTCTTGCGGCCAGCCGATCAACTGCGCCATCGCCACAAACAGCAGCAACAGCGACAGACCGGTGATCACTTCAGGCATCACCAACGGCGCGGTGACCAGACCGCCGAATAGAGTGCGGCCCTTGAAGCGAGTTACACGGGTCAGCACGAATGCCGCCAATGTGCCCAATGCCACCGCAGCAATCGCGGTGTAGCAGGCGATTTCCAGCGAGCGCACCACCGAGCCCATCAGTTGCGTGTTGTCGAGCAAACCGACGTACCACTTCACCGACCAGCCACCCCACACCGTCACCAGTTTGGATGCGTTAAACGAGTAGATCACCAGAATCAGCATCGGCAGATAAATGAACATCAGGCCGAAGATCAGCATGAACTTGGAAAAACCGAAGCGTTTCATCCCCGTGCCTCCATCTCTTTGGCCTGGCTGCGGTTGAACAGCAGAATCGGCACAATCAGGATCAACAGCATCACCACCGCCAGCGCAGACGCTACCGGCCAGTCGCGGTTATTGAAGAACTCTTGCCACAGCACGCGACCGATCATCAGCGTCTCCGGGCCACCCAACAGTTCAGGGATCACGAACTCACCGACAACCGGAATGAACACCAGCATGCAGCCGGCAATAATCCCGTTCTTGGCCAGCGGCACGGTGATTTTCCAGAAGTTGTTGAAGTTGCTCGAACCCAGATCCTGCGCGGCTTCCAGCAGGCTGCCGTCGTGCTTGACGAGGTTGGCGTACAGCGGCAACACCATGAACGGCAGGTAGGCGTAAACCACACCGATATAGACGGCGGTGTTGGTGTTGAGGATCTCGATCGGGTGATCGGTGAGACCCGTCCACATCAGAAACGCGTTGAGCAAACCGTTGTTGCTGAGGATGCCCATCCACGCGTAAACGCGGATCAGGATCGCGGTCCAGGTCGGCATCATGATCAACAGCAGCAGGACGTTTTGCGTTTCCTTGCCGGTCTTGGTGATCGCATAGGCCATAGGGAAACCGATCAGCAGGCACATCATCGTGCTCAGCGCCGCGACTTTCAGCGAACCGAGGTAGGCCGACAGGTACAGCTCGTCTTCGCCGAGCATGGTGTAGTTGCCGATGTTCAGCAGCAGCTGGAATTTCTGTTCGGCGTAGGTGTAGATCTCCGAGTACGGCGGGATCGACAGCGCGGCTTCCGAGAAGCTGATCTTCATCACCAGAAAGAACGGCAGCATGAAGAACAGGAACAGCCAGATGAACGGAATACCGATCACCAGTTTTCGTCCGCTGGGCACCAGGCGCAGGAATTGCTGATTGAAGGTTCTCATGAGCGCAGTACCACGCCGCTGTCGTCTTCCCACCAGACGTAGACTTTGTCGTCCCAGGTCGGACGCGCGCCACGGCGTTCGGCGTTGGCCATGAACGACTGGACGATTTTGCCGCCGGGCAGTTCGACGTAGAACACCGAGTGACCGCCGAGGTAGGCGATGTCATGCACTTTGCCTTCGGACCAGTTGTAGCGGAACTCCGGTTGAGTGGTGCTGACGAGCATTTTTTCCGGACGGATCGCGTAGGTGATCGACTTGTCCTGCACCGAGGTGCTGACGCCGTGACCGACGTAGATCTTCTGCTGCAAGTCCGGGCTGTGGATGATCGCGTGACCTTCAAGGTCTTCCACCACGGTGCCGTCGAAGGCGTTCACGTTGCCGATAAACTCGCAGACCATGCGGCTGACCGGGGCTTCATAGATGTCGATCGGGCTACCGATCTGGGCGATCCAGCCGAGGTGCATGATCGCGATGCGCTCGGCCATGGTCATGGCCTCTTCCTGGTCGTGAGTCACCATCACGCAGGTCACGCCAACACGCTCGATGATCTGCACCAGCTCCAGTTGCATCTGCGAACGCAGCTTTTTATCCAGCGCACCCATCGGTTCGTCGAGCAGCAACAGCTTCGGACGTTTGGCCAGGGAGCGGGCGAGGGCGACACGCTGACGCTGGCCGCCGGACAACTGGTGCGGCTTGCGTTTGGCGTATTGGGTCATGTGCACCAGGCGCAGCATTTCATCGACGCGGGCATCGATTTCACTGGCTGGCAAACGGTCCTGCTTCAGACCGAAGGCGATGTTCTGCGCAACGGTCATGTGTGGGAACAGCGCGTAAGACTGGAACATCATGTTGATCGGCCGCTCGTACGGCGGCATGTCAGTGATGTCCACGCCGTCGAGCAGAATCCGCCCTTCAGTCGGCCGTTCGAAACCGGCGAGCATGCGCAGCAGGGTCGATTTGCCCGAACCGGAGCCGCCGAGCAGGGCGAAGATTTCGCCCTGATGGATCTCCAGGGACACATCGTCCACTGCCGTGGTTTCGTCGAACTTCTTGGTGACACGATCGACTTTCACCAGCACCTTTTTCGGTTGCTGATGACCTTCAAGTGCCTTCCTGTAAGTGCTGGAGGCGTTTGCCATGTGAAACTCCCAACAGGTTTCAGTCGCGCGGCCAATGTGGCCGGGCTTAAGTGGATTGCAAGCCAGGAACAACCATTCCCCTCACACATGGCCCTGTAGGAGCTGCCGAAGGCTGCGATCCTTTGATCTTGTTTTTTACAATCAACATCAAAAGATCGCAGCCTTCGGCAGCTCCTACAGGGGCCACGTTTTCAGTGGGTTGCCCTGGCTTGGTCGGCGCCGCCGTCCTGGCTGCCTGGGTCGTACTTGTTGTTATTACGGGTGTTGCTGTTCACGAATGACGGATGTGCGCAGGCACACCCGACGTTCGCGGGGGCAGTAAATCGTTACTAATTCCTGGGTTGGATCAGCGCTGGTTGCGTCGCGCCGCCCGTTGCCGGCAAGCCGCGCCGAAGGCCTGGAAAATCTTCAGGTAATTCGGGTTGTCGAGCACTTGCCATTCCGGGTGCCATTGCACGCCGAGGGCGAAGGTCGGGCTGTGCTCGACCGAGACCGCCTCGATCAAGCCGTCCGGCGCCAGCGCTTCGGCACGCAGGCCGGGCGCGAGGCGATCGATGCCCTGGCTGTGAATCGAGTTGACCTGGAACTCGCCCGGCAGCGCCAGCGCTTCGAACACACCGCCACCAAGCACGGTCACCGCATGGGCCGGTGCGTATTGCACGGCCACATCAGGGCTGTCGGCTTCGCGGTGATCGAGCATGCCCGGCAGCTCATGCACCTTTTGATGCAGGCTGCCGCCGAACGCCACGTTCATTTCCTGGAAGCCACGGCAAATGCCGAGCACCGGAACGCCCGCCGCGATGGCTGCACGCAATAAAGGAAGGGTGGTGGCATCCCGCGCCGGATCGTGATCCGTGCCGGGTGCGCTGGCCGGGCCTTGATAGTGGAAGGGTTCCACGTTCGAGGGCGAGCCGGTCAGCAGCAGACCGTCGAGTTGACCGAGCAGGTCTTCGATTTCAGTCAGGTTGCCAAGGGAAGGAATGACCACTGGCAACCCTTCAGCGCCAACGCTGACAGCACGTAAGTACTTGTCGCCGCTGATGTGATAGGGATGCAGGCCAATCTGTTTGACGCACGCAGTAACGCCGATCAATGGCTTGAATGCCATTTTTATTCACCTCGAAGTTTGACACTTGAACGAGCTTTTCCGGAGCTTAGCCTCGTTGATTTTAATTAACAACTGCCATGTAAAAAATTCTAAACGCCGTTCATCATATCTTCATGATTCTCGGGGCTCTGGCGCCTGTATTGGCACGAAAGTGTTAAAAAAAGCCCGAAAAATAAACCCTGAGCGGCCATCTGTTCGCTATTGACTTCACTTTGCCGTTCGGGTTGACTGGCTCGGCGAAACAGCAGTGAACATAATAATTAACAGCTAAATAGGTGCATCATGTCGGTCCCTCTGCGTACCGTTCAACTCAACGAAGCAAACGCATTCCTTAAGAAATATCCTGAGGTTTTGTACGTCGACCTTCTGATTGCGGATATGAACGGTGTGGTGCGCGGCAAGCGCATCGAACGCACCAGTCTTCATAAGGTGTACGAGAAAGGCATCAACCTGCCGGCCTCGCTTTTCGCCCTCGACATCAATGGCTCCACGGTGGAAAGCACCGGCCTGGGTCTGGACATCGGCGACGCTGACCGTATTTGTTATCCAATCCCCGGCACCCTGAGCATCGAGCCGTGGCAGAAACGCCCAACCGCACAACTCCTGATGACCATGCACGAGATCGAAGGCCAGCCGTTCTTCGCTGACCCGCGTGAAGTGCTGGCCAACGTCGTGCGCAAATTCGACGACCTCGGCCTGACCATTTGCGCCGCGTTCGAACTCGAGTTCTATCTGATCGACCAGGACAACGTTAATGGTCGTCCGCAGTCGCCGCGTTCGCCGGTTTCCGGCAAGCGTCCGGTGTCGACTCAGGTTTATTTGATCGACGATCTCGACGAATACGTCGATTGCCTGCAAGACATCCTCGAAGGTGCGAAAGAGCAGGGCATCCCGGCTGACGCCATCGTCAAGGAAAGCGCCCCGGCGCAATTCGAAGTCAACCTGCATCACGTCTCCGACCCGATCAAGGCGTGCGATTACGCGGTCCTGCTCAAGCGTCTGGTGAAGAACATCGCCTACGACCACGAGATGGACACCACCTTCATGGCCAAGCCGTATCCGGGCCAGGCGGGCAACGGTCTGCACGTGCACATTTCGATCCTGGACAAAGAAGGCAACAACATCTTCGCCAGCGAGGATCCCGAGCAGAACGCCGCACTGCGTCACGCGATCGGCGGTGTGCTGGAGACCCTGCCCGCGCAGATGGCTTTCCTCTGCCCGAACGTCAACTCGTACCGCCGCTTCGGCGCGCAGTTCTACGTACCTAACTCGCCGAGCTGGGGCATCGACAACCGCACCGTGGCTGTTCGTGTACCGACCGGTTCGGCGGATGCCGTACGCATCGAGCATCGTGTCGCCGGTGCCGACGCCAATCCGTATTTGTTGATGGCCTCGGTGCTGGCCGGTATTCACCACGGTCTGACCAATCAGATCGAGCCGGGCGCTCCGGTTGAAGGCAACAGCTACGAGCAGAACGAACAGAGCCTGCCGAACAACCTGCGCGACGCACTGCGCGAGCTGGACGACAGCGAAGTCATGGCCAAGTACATCGACCCGCTGTACATCGACGTGTTCGTGGCGTGCAAGGAAAGCGAATTGGCCGAGTTCGAAAACTCGATCTCTGACCTTGAGTACAACTGGTATCTGCATACGGTGTGATGGGTTGAGGCCCTCAAAAGCCGAAGAGCCCCTCACCCTAACCCTCCCGAAACGTCGGACCGCCCAAAGGGAGAGGGGACTGATCCGGGAATGCTCGGGCAATCCGCCGACCTGAACGATTTTTGCCGAATCCATAATCGACTCGGTCGTTCAGGTCGGTGTATCTCCCAAGACAACTCGGTCGGTCCCCTCTACCTCCGGGAGAGGGCTAGGGTGAGGGCAGCCATCTCAAGCCAGACACAGCAACCCGATACCCCCAAATCCCCCCTTGTCGAGCCACAACAATGACAACGACCCGCAACGACTGGGAACAACGCTTCCAGTCCCTGACCATCGAAGCCCGCGCGTTCATCAACGGTGAATACCGCCCGGCCATCAGTGGCGAAACCTTCGAATGCCTGAGCCCCGTCGACGGCCGTTTCCTCGCCTCCGTGGCCAGCACCGATGAAGCCGACGCCAACCTCGCCGTTGAAGTCGCGCGTCAGTCTTTCGAGTCCGGCGTGTGGGCGAAAAAAGCCCCGGCCGAGCGCAAGCGCATTCTGATCCGCTTCGCCGATCTGATCCTGCAGAACCAGGAAGAACTGGCGCTGCTGGAAACTCTCGACATGGGTAAACCGATCAGCGATTCGATGAGCATCGACATCCCGGCGACCGCCAACGCGATCCGCTGGAGCGCCGAAGCCATCGACAAGATCTACGACGAAGTCGCCGCCACCCCGCACGACCAACTCGGCCTCGTCACCCGCGAGCCTTCCGGTGTGGTCGCGGCCATCGTGCCGTGGAATTTCCCGCTGATCATGGCCAGCTGGAAATTCGCCCCGGCGCTGGCAGCGGGCAACTCGTTCATTCTGAAACCTTCGGAAAAGTCGCCACTGACGGCGATCCGCATCGCGCAACTGGCGCTCGATGCCGGCATTCCGAAAGGCGTGTTCAACGTCCTGCCAGGCTTCGGTCACACCGTCGGCAAGGCGTTGGCGTTGCACATGGACGTCGACGTGCTGGCCTTCACCGGCTCCACGGCGATTGCCAAGCAACTGATGATTTATGCCGGCCAGAGCAACATGAAACGCGTCTGGCTCGAAGCAGGAGGCAAGAGCCCGAACGTGGTGTTTGCCGACGCACCGGATTTGCGCGCGGCAGCACAAGCAGCGGCCGGCGCCATTGCCTTCAACCAGGGCGAAGTGTGCACCGCCGGTTCGCGTTTGCTGGTCGAGCGTTCGATCCGCGAACAGTTCATCCCTCTGTTGGTGGAAGCGCTGCAAGCGTGGAAACCGGGTCACGCACTGGATCCGGCCACCACCGTCGGCGCCGTGGTCGATCAGCGTCAACTCGACAACGTGCTGCGCTACATCAGCATCGGTCGTGAGCAGGGCGCCGAGCTGATTACTGGCGGCCAGCGCACCCTCGAAGAAACCGGCGGCCTCTATGTGCAACCGGCGCTCTTCGACGGCGTGACCAACGCAATGACCATCGCACAGGAAGAAATTTTCGGCCCGGTGCTGTCGCTGATCACGTTCGACACCGCCGAAGAAGCGCTGCATATCGCCAACGACAGCATCTTCGGCCTCGCCGCCGGCGTCTGGACCAGCAATCTCAGCAAGGCGCACACCTTCGCCCGTGGCCTGCGTGCCGGCAGCGTCTGGGTCAACCAGTACGACGGCGGCGACATGACCGCACCGTTCGGTGGCTTCAAACAGTCGGGCAACGGCCGCGATAAATCGCTGCACGCGTTCGACAAGTACACCGAGCTGAAAGCGACCTGGATCAAGCTCTGACTCTATTACAGCGGTGGTCGCCGTTCATTGGCGGCCCTCGGAGAAACGTATGAAACAGCAGCACGTAAACAGCTACTACGCCGCCACCCGTAACGAAGTCATCGACTTCCCGGTTCTGGAAGAAGCGGTGGACTGCGATGTCTGCATCATCGGCGCGGGCTACACCGGCCTGTCCTCGGCACTGTTCCTGACCGAGGCCGGCTACAAAGTGACCGTGCTGGAAGCAGCGAAAGTCGGCTACGGCGCCAGCGGTCGCAACGGCGGTCAACTGGTAAACTCCTATAGCCGCGACGTCGATGTGATCGAAGAGCGCTACGGCGACAAGACCGCGGAAATTCTCGGCAGCATGATCTTCGAAGGCGCCGACATCATCCGTTCGCGCATCAAGGAATACGACATCAAATGCGACTACCGCCCGGGCGGTATCTTCGCAGCGATGAACAAAAAACAACTCAACGGTCTGGCCGAGCAAAAGCGCAGTTGGGAACGTTACGGCAACCGCAATCTGAAGATGCTCGACGCGGCCGACATTCGTCGTGAGGTCGGCTCCGATGCTTACGTGGGTGGCCTGCTGGACATGCAGGGCGGGCACATTCACCCGCTGAACCTGGCGCTGGGTGAAGCCGCCGCCATCGTGCGTCTGGGTGGCAAAATCTACGAGCAATCCGCTGCCGTGGAAATCACCTACGGCGAGCCGATTACCGTGCGCACGGCCAAAGGCCTGGTGCGCGCCAAGTACCTGCTGATCGCCGGCAACGCCTACCTGCCGCAAGGTCTGGACAACCGCGTGACCGCGAAAAGCATGCCGTGCGGCTCGCAGATCGTTGTCACCGAACCGTTGACCGAGAAACAGGCCCGCAGCCTGATCACCAACAATTACTGCGTCGAAGACTGCAATTACTTGCTGGATTACTACCGCCTGACTGCCGACAACCGTCTGCTCTACGGCGGCGGTGTGGTCTACGGCGCGCGCGAACCGGACGATATCGAACAACTGATCCGGCCGAAGATCCTCAAGACCTTCCCGCAACTCAAAGACGTCAAAATCGATTACCGCTGGACCGGCAATTTCCTGCTGACCATGTCACGCATGCCGCAATTCGGCCGCATCGAGAAAAACGCCTACTACATGCAAGGCTACAGCGGCCACGGCGTTACGTGCTCGCACCTGGCCGGCAAACTGATCTCGGAAATGATCCGTGGCGACGCCGAGCGTTTCGACGCCTTCGCGTCCTTGCCGCACATGCCAATGCTCGGCGGCCGCACCTTCTCGGCGCCGCTGACGGCCCTGGGCGCCGTCTACTACTCGCTGCGCGACCGCTTCGGCATCTGAGTTACCTCCCCGGCGGCGGTCCCCAAGGCCCCGCCGGTTTTTCTTATCGCAACACCGCAGATATCCAGATGTGGGCGCTGGCTTGCCAGCGATGAGGCCAGCCAACACAACATCAATCCGACTGAAACACCAAAGATCAAATTGTAGGAGTGAGCCTGCTCGCGATGAGGCCAGCCCAGTCAACATCCCTCCCGCTGACACACCACAAAATCCTGTGGGAGCTGGCTTGCCAGCGATAGCGGCCGATCAGCAAAAGGGATGTTGAATGTGCCACCCAATCGCTGGCAAGCCAGCTCCCACAGGTTTTGCATTCAGCCCGGAATTACCACCGGCAGGTTCATTTCACCCACCGTCCATCGAACCTGCTGAGCAACACCGGCAAACGTGATTTAATAGCCGCCTTTCACGGTTCCGGGACACGGGAGCAACGTGATCCGCGCCCTCGGCGCGTCACCCGCCACCCACCCCCATCGCCCTTAAGTCGTTCTCACATAAGGCTGTCATGGATACGGGTTCTCGACTCAAACTAGTACGCGAAAGCTACAAACTCTCCCAGCGTGAGCTGGCCCGGCGTAGCGGCGTGACCAATGCCACCATCTCCCTGATCGAACAGAATCGCGTCAGCCCTTCCGTCAGCTCATTGAAAAAGCTGCTCGAAGGCATCCCGATGTCCTTGGCCGACTTCTTCACCTTCGACCAGCCGCCACGCGAACATCAATACGTATTCCGCGCCAACGAACAGCCAGATCTGGGCCGCCATGGCCTGCGCCTGCTGCTGATCGGCGCCTCCGTGCCAAGCCGGCAGATGCGCTTGCTGCGCGAGCAATACGCGCCGGGCGCAAGTTCCGGGGAAGAGCCGATTGTGCATGCCGAGGGCGAGGAGTGTGGGCTTGTGACGCGCGGGACTGTTGAGTTGACCGTGGATGGCTCGGTGAGTGTTTTGAATGCGGGGGATGGGTACTATTTTCCGACGACGCTGCCGCATAAGTTCCGGAATATCGGGGCGGATGAGGCGGAGATTATCAGTGCGAATACGCCGGCGAATTTTTGAAAATACTTTCTCCAAGTACGAACTTTCCCGTTATGGAGACTTGGCTTCTCGTCAGTGAAAGTTGAGAGGCGGCTAGGCCTGTTTAATTAAAGAGGCCTAGCCGTTTTTAAGTTTTAATTATTTCTTTTTGCTTTGCTGTAACTCTGCACCAGGATCGCTGCAGTGTTGGTTTTGGCATTGCTGTGGAGTAGCGTTTTCCGTAACAATAAAATCCCCCCTTGCAGCTCCACGTGCTGCACATCTGTCGCACCATACTTCGTGTTTTATATCGTATCCGTTGATATTCCCTGCTTTCATCTCATCTCTCCTTAAGGTTGTATGGCTGGTCCGAACGCTATCAAATCGCTATCGCTATTTCCATGCCCAATCACGGATATATGGGCTATCGAAAAATATGGGGGTGAAAAGACAGCCGTTTTCTGAACCTGTTTCTTCTACGTTGCAGCCTCAAACCCCCGCTGTTCAATTACCCGAAATACATCACTCACATCCTGCACCATGATTCTGGCGATGTTGGTGACGGTGTTGATGTCACGCTCGGCGTAGTCGGGGAGGCTGGTGCAGGCGATGAGGTCGAGGTATTTGAGAACGGCGTTGAGGCGTTCGGCGAGGCAGGCGTGGAGTTCGCGCAGTGGGGCGTCGGCGTCGATCAGTAGGACAGGGTGGTCGGTGGCGGGGTGGGACATGTGGGCGTAGTGGTGGAGCGGTTTTTTGATCGTCATAAGATTGCTCTTCAAATAATTAAGAAGTGCCACCTTTCTGCTGCGAAACAAAGGGGTGGCAGCTGTATGCGGGTTCGCAGACCGGAGAAGAGCCAAACCGGCAGACCCGAAGGTCTCCCACACACAGCCGCCATATAGCGAAACGGCGGCGAATTTTGCCACAGTTGTCATCTAGCGGTGTGTGTCACTTCTGAGGGCTGCGAAACCCATCGCCAACTGCGGTCAGCGACAACCCCACTCTAGGCAGCAATTCCCGCATCCACAACCGACCTGTAGGACGCAAACCCAATCCTGTGGCGAGGGGATTTATCCCCGATCGGCGACGCAGTCGTCGTAATCCGGCGCCCACGCTATGTCAGGAGAAGTCAGCTCGCCGGATTGGGGCCGCTTCGCAGCCCAGCGGGGATGAATCCCCTCGCCACAAGGGGTGTTTTCCTACGCGTTTTTCAGACTTCAAATTCAGTCGAATCTCAAATCATGGCTTTGCATCCCGTTTGGAACTTTCCTTAAAAATGATGTCAATTTGATGGCGTGTCGCGACGCTCGTTTTGAACGGATCTAGCAGTGCCAGGCTGTTTCCTGGTAAGCCCAAGGAAGTGTGAGATGAAGCTGATTCTTGCGATGTTGTTGATGTTCAGCGGTTACGTTTCCGCCAGTTGTGCCAGCATCAGTGATCCTGTCAAACGCAATTATTGCCAGGCCACGCAGGAAGGCAGTAGTTGTTATTCCATCGACAATTACGATTTGCGCACGGCCTGCGAAGCGGAGAAGGGCGGTTCATGCGCTAGTATCGAGGATCGTGATCAGCGCGCTTATTGCGACGCCAAGAAAGGCGCTAGTTGTTATTCCATCGACAATTACGATATGCGTACGGCCTGCGAAGCGGAGAAAGGTGGTTCATGCGCTAGTATCGGGGATCGTGACCAGCGCGCCTTCTGCGAAGCGAAGCAGGGCAGTAGCTGTGCGAGCATCGGCGATGGGGACCTGCGCAACCAGTGCGAAGCCATGAAACGTTGATTGATCTGTTTGCCCCAAACGCAAAAAAGGGACACTCAGTGGTGTCCCTTTTTTATCGGCAACTCACAACCGCTATTTCGCCCTCCAATGCCCACCCCCATTCTCACAATCAATCCGCGCCTGCGCCAAATGCTCCACGTCGTAGTAATACGTGGTCACCTGTGCGCTGGCCGGGATGTTTAGCGCCTTGGCGTTTTTGTCCTTGCTGGTGGAATGCGGGTTGGCCAGCGACTCCTGGGTGAGGGTGGCGATACACGATGCCTGATAGTGGTCGGCGCAGTGTTCGACTTTGTTCTTGGTGCTGCTGAGCATGTCTTTGCTTTCGTTGCTGCACGACCAATCGATGGCATTGACGGGCATGCCTTCGTATTCGTAGCAGCTGTGGGTTTCGATGGCCGGCACCGAGGCGCTGGAGGATTGCGTTTGCACATCGCAACCCTCGGCCATGACGCAGGTGGGGATGACGCTGAAAGTGGCAAGCAGGAGCAGAAATCGAATGTTCATCGCTGTTTCCTCTGCGGTGACGCCATTGCCGATCACTGACAGGGCGTCTCTTTCTTTCGAGATGACGTGGCGCGGGGAGGTTCAATCAGGTTGTTCGTTTGCACCGCTCCGGTAGACTGCCAACCATCGCGACTCTCCAGCGCCCCAAGGATCGGAACATTGCCATGATCGAAATCGGCAGCCGCAACAACGCCCCCACGCCGCAACACAAAAGCCACGATGTGTATCTGTTCAGTATCGACCCGTCGCGGCCGGCGACACCGTTCTGTTTCGAGCAGTCGATTGGCGGTGGGCATGCCGAGCAGGGCGGGGCGCGCTGGCTGGCGCTGGATGAGCTGGACGCCTGGCCCGGCCAATGTCGGGAGCACCTGAAAAAAGCCGATTGCGCCTGGGTCGTCGAGTTGCTCGATGCCCACCCCGATGCCGATCAGGCAGCGCTGGTGTCGATGATTCTCAAGCAGCATGCCGAGGCGGGTACGTCCGGTGGGCGCTTGAAGGCGATTGGCGGTTGGCTCAAGCGCAATATTCATGTTGGCGGCCGCTACGGCCTTTAACCTTCGGAGACTCCCATGACTCAGACACTCGAACGCGCCATTGCCATCGCTGCCACGGCTCATGCGGGGCAGGTCGACAAGGGCGGCGCGCCGTACATTTTGCATCCGCTGAAAGTGATGATGCGCATGTCTTCGCTGGAGGAGCGCATCGTCGCCGTGCTGCACGATGTGGTCGAGGATTGTGACATCAGCCTTGAGGACCTGCGCCAGGAAGGTTTCAGCGAGGACGTGCTGACGGCCATTGCAGCCGTCACCAAAGTGCCTGGCGAGTCCTATGAGGACTTCGTCGAACGCGCGGGGCAGAACCCGATTGGTCGGGCGGTGAAACTGGCGGATCTGGAAGAGAACAGCGACCTCTCGCGTATCGCCTCGCCGAGCTGGGAAGACCTCGAGCGGATCGAGAAGTATCGCCGCGCCATCGCAAGACTGCGCGGCTGAAACCCCGTCTGGCTGAAAGCACGCCACACCGCATCCGGTAGGAGCTGCCGCAGGCTGCGATCTTTTGATCTGCTTTTTGAAAAACAAAGTCAAAAGATCGCAGCC
>NZ_RWIL01000150.1:0-61267 GCF_009764635.1 Pseudomonas sp. PB103
CGCGATCGGACGATCTTTTGATCTTTAAAAAGACAAGATCAAGAGATCGTCCGATCGCGGCCCGAGCCTTCGGCAGCTCCTACAGAGATTTAGGCGGTGATAGGTAGCCAGAGGCGGAAGCGCGCACCACCCAACGGTGAAGACTCCACGGTCAGCGTGCCACCCTGGGCTTCCAGCGCCCGGCGGCTGATGGCCAGGCCCAGGCCGAACCCGCCGGTGGCCCGGTCGCGGCTGCGGTCGAGGCGATAGAACGGCTCGAAGATCCGCTCGCGTTCATCATCGGGGATGCCGATACCATCGTCATCGACCCAGATTTCGCACCCCTCGCCGTTGACCTGCACGCCAATCTGAATGCGCTTTTCGCAATAGCGCATGGCGTTGCGCAACAGGTTCTGGATCGCGCGTGCGGTCAGGCGCGGATCCAGCGAAAAGCGTTCGAGCTGCCCGTGCAGCAAGACATCGATGACGATGTCCGGCGACTCCAGTTCCTCATCGACACTGCCCAGAATGCTGTCGATAAACTCGTCCAGCGACACCTCGACCTGCTCCGGCAGTTGCGCCGGGTTTTGCAATCGGCTGTAAGACAGCAACTCCAGCACCAACTCGTCCAGCTCGCGGATGTGCGCGACCAGTCCCTGCAAGCGCTCGCGGCTGGCGGTCGGCAAGTCGTCGGACAGCGCCAGGGCGAGGCCGAAATCCAGCCGCGTCAACGGCGTGCGCAGCTCGTGGGACACGGCATTGAGCAAGTCTCGTTGTTGATTGAGCAGGTTTTCGATGTCGCCGGCCATGGTGTCGAACACATTGGCGAGGCTGCCGATGTTGGAACTCGCGGCGATGTTGGTACGTTCGCTCAAATGGCCCTTGCCGAAACGCTCGGCGGTGCCCCTGAGCCGTTCGAGGTCACGCCAGTGCGGCCGCAGCCACATCAACAGGCACGCCAGCAAGGTTGCCCCCACCAGCACGTTGATGCTCCAGTACAGCAAATTGACGTCCATCGGATCGGGCGGCACGACCATTTGCACGGCCATTTCGTTGTCCAGCGGCGTCACCGCCAGCGTGCGCCAGCCCCAGTCGCCGATGCGCACCATGTTTTCTCCGCGCAACAACCGCTCGCGTTCAATCGCCGTGAACTCGGGGTCATCGATGCGCGCCAGGACGATGTGCAGCGGTTGGAAATCCTTGTCCATTGATGCTGCGAGCGCCGGCCACTGATCTCGCGGCGTGGCGTGAAACTGCCGGGTGATCAGCGATTGCAAGCCGCGCGAATAATCGAGGTTGTAGGTGACAAAACGCTCGCGGAACGCCATGACCACCAGATCCGGCACCAGATAGATCGCCGCGCTGTACGAGACGATCGTCACCAGATACAGGCGAAACAGGATGCGAAACATCAGTTCAGCATTCCCATTCGGAACGGCTGAACAGGTACCCCTTGCCCCACACGGTCTTGATCTTGCGCGCTTCGCCGGCATGATCGTCGAACTTGCGCCGCAATTTCGAGATCGCGACGTCCACCGAACGGTCAGTGCCGTTGAATTCGATGCCGCGCAGGCGTTGCAGAATCTGATCGCGGCTGAGCACTTCACCGGCGTGCCGCGCCAGCACCACCAACAAGTTGTATTCGCCACTGGACAGCTCAACCGGCTGGTCACGCCAGGTCACGGTGCGCTCGGACAGATCAATGCACAGATTGCCCATGAGGATACGGTCGTTGGCCGTCAACGGTTCGCCAAGGCTGCTGCGACGCAACAGCGTGCGGACACGGGCCAGCAGCACGCGAGGCTCGCACGGTTTGGTGACGTAGTCATCGGCGCCCATTTCCAGGCCCAGCACCTGATCATGGCTGTCATCGCGTGCTGTCAGCATCAATATCGGCAGCGTGGCCGAGTCCGCACGCAGCAAGCGGCAGACTTGCAGACCATCGAGGCCGGGCAACATCAGGTCGAGGATCACCAGGTCCGGCGGATTGACTCGGGCCCGCTCACGTACGTGGTCACCACGGCCGATAACGCTGACAGAGTAACCGTTGCGTTCCAGGTAGCTGGAAATCAGTTCAGCGAGGGCGGTGTCGTCTTCGACCAGGAGGATGTTGGGCATGGGTGATCCAGAAAGTGCAGTGGCGACCTTGAAGGCCTCATCGCGGGCAAGCCCGCTCCCACAGGGTTCTCGGGTGATCACAACATGTGTGTCCACCCGAGAACCCTGTGGGAGCGGGCTTGCCCGCGATGGCGATCCAACTGTCGCAATAAATTTCAAGGCGTAAAGGATATACGCCCTCACCCGTCCCTGAGTAAAACCCTTACACAATTTCACACAGCGCCTACAAAGCTTCACCGCTAATCTCGGCGACTGCCCGTAGGATGCGGGCATCAATATTGGGGGTAGTACATGTCGAACAAACTGCTGGCCGGGCTCGGCCTGATCGCATTGGCGCTGTCACTGGGCGCCTGTGATTCATCCTCGAAAGCCGAAGAGCAGGCGCCGCCCGCCACCGTGCGCATCGAGACCATCGAAACCCGCCCCCTGTCGATCAGCAGCGAACTGAGCGGGCGCATCGCCGCCCCGCGGATCGCCGAAGTGCGCGCCCGGGTGGCCGGCGTGGTCCTGCAACGCAGCTTTCGCGAAGGCAGTGACGTGAAAAAGGGCGATGTGCTGTTCCGCATCGACCCGGCACCGTTCAAGGCCGATCTCGACAGCGCCGACGCCGCTTTACGCAAGGCCGAAGCCAATGCGTTTCAGGCGAAGTTGCAAGAACAGCGCTACGCACAACTGATCGATGACAAAGCCATCAGCGCGCAGGATTACGACAACGCCCGGGCCATGGCCCGGCAAACCGCCGCCGACGTCGCGGCCAACAAGGCTGCCGTCGAGCGGGCCAGACTCAATCTGGGTTACGCCACGGTCACTGCACCGATTTCCGGGCGCGTCGGGCGTGCGCTGGTCACCGAGGGCGCCCTGGTCGGGCAGAACGAAACCACGCCATTGGCATTGATTCAGCAGCTCGACCCGATCCACGCCGACGTCACCCAGTCGACCCGTGAGCTGAACGAACTGCGCCGCGCGTTCCGCTCCGGTCAGTTGCACCAGGTTGGCCAGGATCAGGTCAAAGCCACATTGATTCAGGACGACGGCAGCCTCTACCCGTTGCCGGGCAAGTTGCTCTTCGCTGATATCACGGTTGACCCGGGCACCGGCCAGATCATTCTGCGCAGCGAGTTCCCCAACCCCGACCTCGACCTGCTGCCGGGCAGCTTTGTGCGTGTGCGTCTTGAGCAGGCGACGATCCAGAACGGCATTACCGTACCGCAACGCGCCGTACAACGTGACAGCGCCGGTATTGCGCAAGTGCTGACGGTCGATGAGCAAATGCGCATCGCCCAGCAACCGGTGCAACTGGGCGCGGTGCAAAACGATCGCTGGATCGTCACCGGCGGCCTCAAGCCCGGCGACCGCATTGTCATCGAAGGCCTGCAACACGCCCGTCCCGGCGAAAAAGTGCAGATCGACGACACCCCTCTTCCACTTGCCCAGGCTTCTGGTCAGTAAGCAGGACGCTTTCATATGCCGCAGTTCTTTATCGACCGCCCGGTATTCGCCTGGGTGGTCGCACTGTTCATCCTGTTGGCCGGTGCGCTGGCCATCCCGCAGTTACCCGTGGCGCAATACCCGGACGTCGCGCCGCCACAGATCGAAATCTATGCCGTGTACCCCGGCGCTTCGGCGCAAACCGTCGATGAAAGCGTGGTCAGCCTGATCGAGGAAGAGCTCAACGGCGCCGATCACTTGCTGTACTTCGAATCGCAGAGCAGCCTCGGCAGCGCGACGATCAAAGCTACTTTCCAGCCGGGCACCAACCCGGAACTGGCGCAGGTCGATGTGCAGAACCGCCTCAAAGTGGTCGAGTCGCGCCTGCCGCAAGCAGTCAATCAGCAAGGCTTGCAGGTGGAGAAGGTCTCTTCCGGTTTCCTGCTGCTGATTACCTTGACCTCCAGCGACGGCAAACTCGATGACGTAGCGCTCAGCGATTATCTGGCGCGCAATGTCATGAACGAAATCAAGCGTCTGGACGGCGTCGGCAAGGCGCAGTTGTATGGCGCCGAACGTGCCATGCGCATTTGGGTCGACCCGCAGAAGCTGATCGGTTTCAACCTGACGCCGGCTGACGTCAACGCCGCCATCACCGCACAGAATGCGCAGGTGTCTGCCGGCAGCATCGGCGACCTGCCTAACCCGTCCAGCCAGGAAATCACCGCAACGATTTTGGTCAAGGGTCAGTTATCGACGCCTGAAGAATTTGCCGACATCGTGCTCAAGGCCAATCCGGACGGCTCGACCGTGCGTATCGGCGACGTGGCAAGGGTCGAGATCGGCAGTCAGGAATACCAGTTCGGCACACGCCTGAATGGCAAGCCGTCCACCGCCGTTGGTGTGCAGCTGTCGCCGGGGGCCAATGCGCTCGCCACCGCAACCCTGGTGCGGGCGAAGATGGATGAGCTGTCGCGCTACTTCCCGGTGGGCGTTGAATACAAGATCCCGTACGACACATCGCCGTTCGTCAAAGTCTCGATCACTAAAGTGGTGTACACCCTCGGCGAGGCAATGTTGCTGGTGTTTGCGGTGATGTTCCTGTTCCTGCAGAACGTCCGTTACACATTGATTCCGACGCTGGTGGTGCCGGTCGCACTGATGGGCACCTTCGCCACGATGTTGGCGCTGGGTTTTTCGATCAACGTGCTGACCATGTTCGGCATGGTGCTGGCCATCGGCATTCTGGTGGACGACGCCATTGTTGTGGTGGAGAACGTCGAGCGGATCATGGCCACCGAAGGCTTGTCGCCCAAAGAGGCGACACGCAAAGCCATGACGCAGATTACCGGCGCCATCATCGGCATCACCTTGGTGCTGGTCGCGGTGTTCATTCCGATGGCGTTCATGCAGGGTTCGGTCGGGGTGATCTACCAGCAGTTTTCGTTGTCGATGGCGACGTCGATCCTGTTCTCGGCCTTCCTCGCCCTGACGCTGACGCCCGCCTTGTGCGCAACACTGCTCAAGCCGATTGCCAAAGGCGAGCATCACGAGAAATCCGGATTCTTCGGCTGGTTCAACCGCCGCTTCGAACGCCTGACTGATCGTTATCAGGGCTGGGTCGGTTATGCGCTCAAACGCACCGGGCGTTACCTGCTGATCTACGTCGTGCTGTTGGTCGGGCTGGGGATTTGCTTCATGCGCCTGCCCTCCTCGTTCCTGCCGGTGGAAGATCAGGGTTACACCATCACCGATATTCAACTGCCACCTGGCGCGACCAAGAATCGCACGGTGCAGGTTGCCGAACAGTTCGAGGCGCACAACGCCGACGAGCCGGGGATCAGTGACAGCGTGGTGATTCTGGGCTTCAGTTTTTCCGGCAGCGGCCAGAACGCTGCACTGGCATTTTCCACACTCAAGGACTGGTCGCAACGGGGCAGCGACGATTCGGCGAGTTCGATTGCCGATCGCGCCAACATCGCCCTCAGCCAGATCAAGGATGCAATGGCGTTCGCTGTATTGCCGCCACCCGTTGATGGCCTCGGCACCTCCAGCGGTTTCGAATTCCGCCTGCAGGATCGCGGCGGCCTCGGCCATGCCACGCTGATGCAGGCGCGCACCGAACTATTGGCGGCGGCAGAGAAAAGCCCGGTGCTGATGAATGTGCGTGAAAGCGCACTGGCCGAAGCGCCGCAAGTACAGCTGGAAGTGGATCGCAAACAGGCTAACGCGCTGGGCGTATCGTTTGCCGATATTGGCAACGTACTGTCAACCGCGGTGGGCTCGGCGTATATCAACGACTTCCCCAATCAGGGGCGGATGCAACGCGTTGTGGTGCAGGCCGAAGGTGATCAGCGCAGTCAGGTCGACGACCTGCTGAAAATGCACGTGCGCAACAACAACGGGAAAATGGTGCCGTTGTCAGCGTTCGTCCAGGCCAAATGGATTCAGGGCCCGGCGCAACTTACCCGCTATAACGGTTACCCGGCCATTTCGATCTCCGGTGAACCGGCGCCCGGCCACAGCACCGGTGAAGCCATGGCCGAGATCGAACGTCTGGTGGCGCAAGGGCCGAAGGGCCTGGGTCAGGAATGGACAGGGCTGTCCTTGCAGGAGCGTTTGTCCGGTAGCCAAGCGCCGATTCTGCTCGGCTTGTCGCTGCTGATCGTGTTCCTGTGTCTGGCGGCGCTGTACGAGAGTTGGTCGATACCGACCTCGGTATTGCTCGTGGTGCCGCTGGGTGTGCTCGGCGCAGTACTCGCCGTGACATTGCGCGGCATGCCCAACGATGTGTTTTTCAAAGTCGGGCTGATCACCATCATTGGTCTGTCGGCGAAGAACGCGATCCTGATCATTGAGTTCGCCAAGAGTCTCTATGACGAAGGGCATGACCTGATTGATGCGACGTTGCAGGCAGCACGTTTGCGTCTGCGCCCGATCGTGATGACATCGCTGGCGTTCATTCTCGGTGTGGTGCCGCTGGCGATTGCCACTGGCGCCAGTTCGGCAAGCCAACAGGCAATCGGTACTGGCGTGATCGGCGGGATGATTACCGCAACGCTGGCAGTCATCTTCGTACCTGTCTTCTTCGTGGTCGTCATGAAGCTCGTACAACGCTTCACCAGGCACTGATGCACATGTAGGAGCTGCCGCAGGCTGCGATCTTTTGACGTTGTTTTGGAAATCAAAAGATCGCAGCCTGCGGCTGCTCCTACAAAAGCGTGTTCGCGTGAGCTATGGTGCTGGGGTTGTTCACTCTTGTGAGTTCTCATGCGCTTTCTTGCCCGTACCCACCCTCGCCTGTCAGCTGCCGCTCTGGTTGGGCTCTGCGCGGGCCTGTTGGCCCCGGCCGATTCGACCATCAGTAAAATCCTCATCGGCTGGAACGCCGGCGTCTGGACCTACCTGGCCCTGATGCTGTGGCTGACCGTGCGCGCCAAGGCGCCGGACGTCAAACGCATTGCTGAAATCGAAGACGAAAATGCCGGGCTGGTGTTGTTCGTTGTCTGCATCGCGGCGCTGGCCAGCCTGGCGACCATTACCTTTGAACTGGCCGGTAGCAAAGACCTTGAAACCACTCGAAAACTGCTGCATTACGGTTTTACCGCAATGACAGTCATCGGCTCGTGGTTGTTGATCGGCATGATCTTCAGCGTCCACTACGCCAGGCTTTACTACACATGGGACGGCAAGGAACCCGCCCTGCGGTTTGCCGAAGGACTGACAACGCCCAACTATTGGGATTTTCTGTATTTCTCGTTCACCATCGGTGTTGCTGTGCAAACCGCCGACGTGGGTGTCGCGACTCGTGACCTGCGCAAGATAGTGCTTGCACAGTCGTTAATTGGATTCGTGTTCAACACGGCGATACTAGGCTTTTCCATCAACATTGCCGCGGGCTTGTTTGGCTGATGGCGCGAGTATTGAAATCACACTGCAAACACGCTGTAAACTGTCAGAGTTGACAGTTTACAACTGCAATCCGCTGCGCTTTGATGGATTGTCCCTGAACAGGCCAACTCAGGCCTCTGGATACCTTCACTCGCATAGAGGATTGGATGATGAAAAAAAATACCCGATTGAATCCCGAGGTCCCTTTCTTCACGGCCGTCGTTGACGGACTTCCCTTTACCGCCAATCAGCGACTTGTTGAAGAAGTGAGTTTGGCTCCCCCGCTTGATCATCATTATATTTTTTACGGCATTCAGCGCGAAGTTAACCTGGAGTATCGGGAAATCCGCATCATTGTGCCAACATCACTGGAGTTCCAGGCCTATACACTGGGCACGCCTGAGTCAAAGGCGCGTTTTGAATTCATTGATAACTCAATGAATGTCTATGTTGGAATTGAAGGCACGATCACGCTCTGTGAATCGAGCAAACCGGAGTACGGCGCAGTAGCCGCTTGGTTTACCCTGAGAGCCGAGGATGACGGCACTGACAGATCAATCGACATTAATGGTCGCTTTGACATGTTGCTTCCCCTGGTTCATTAACTGCACAAAAAAAACCCCGACACTGGTCGGGGTTTTTTTTGCTGAAATCACAGCTTAATAGTTATAACTTACACCGACATTGCCACTCCAGTTTTGATCAATACTCTGGCCTTTGCTGCCACCTAACTCCGCGTAAACCTGCCATTTTTTCTGCGCTGCCACCCAGTTCATCCCAACAGCGTACTCGACATTTGTACTGGATGGATCGCTGTTGAAATCATCATCATTAACTTCAACATCGTTGCTTTTGACAAATTCATGGCCGACCGCCATACGCGCCCTTGGTTGAAGTTTACCGCCGCCGCTCAAGGCAAATTCGCGCCCGACAGTCATACCGACTTTACCCTGCAGCGAGCGCGCAGCATCGGTGTCCACTTGCAGGCCACTGTCCATTCGATATTGCTTGCCTTCGACAGCCGCAAGTCCCACTTGCACAAAAGGCTCAATGAACATGCGGTTGTCAAATTCGATGTGCTTACCTGTTTCAACGGTCGCGCTAAGACCAAGGTTTTTATACTTGCCTCGGCTGCGTGTGCCATCACTCATCGTCACTTTGGTCTTGTTATCGAATTGGTTGACCTTCCCGACGACATCCAGGTAAAGACCGCTTTCGACGTCGAACAATGTGCCGTAGACGCCCGCATTTACGCTGTCGACCGTTGCTGTAGAACCGTTTTTCAAATCGAGATCCGTGCGCCCGGCCCCGACAAACGCACCGATCAGCCATTGTTGCCCGCCCAGTTGCGCTTGTGTGTCGGCCCCCAGGGCAAAACCTCGCTGGTTTTGAGTAAACCCGCCTCCATACGCGTTCGAGACGTTGTACTGACTGCCATAGCTGCGAGTCCAGACGCTGTTGCTGAGGTGTTTGACCGAATCACCATTGCGGGCTGCACCGAACGAGTTGGCGCCACCGCTCCCCAGACGGCGATCGCCCATACGGCTATTCAGCGTCGTCATCTCTCCATAAAGGATGCTGGGCGCGCTGCCAGCAACCGCCACCGCAGCGTTGGTAGACGTACTGACTGTCTGGTTGGGACGCAGGTAAAGTCCCTCGCCTTCTCTGGCCAGCTCGTAGGTGCGGGAGCCGGCATCGACCAGCTTGCTCAAGGCAAAGTTGGCATCGCCGCTGGCAATATTGCCGATCTTGACGTCGTCGGAGTTTGCCGGATTGGTTCCACTTGCCGTTACTTGAAGCTTGTGGTCGCCACTGGCGCTTTGCGTGACGTTCAAAAAACCGCTGTCGTGCGTATCAACGTCCGTCTGAATGACAAATGTACCCGTGCCAGAAAGTGTCGCCACATCCAGTTGATGGTTAATTCCCAGATGGACAACCCCTTTCTCCAGCGTCAGGTTATGCACCGTAGCGTTACCGGTGGTCAACCATTGGCTGTCATTACGAATCTGCAGGTCCGAAGAGTTTTCAATTGCACCGTTCAATGTGGATGCATTATTCAGCACAACGCTACCGCCTTGGGCGGCCTTGACATCACCCACCAGACTGGAGCCGTTATTCAACGAGAGGCTGGCGACTTCGGTCACACCACCGACGATTTTGCTGAGACTGTTGAACACTACCTGGTCGACATCATGCACGTTGCCAATCAACGTCGAACCGTTCTGGAATTGCACGCTATCAGCACTTTCAATACTGCCGGTCAATGTGCTCTGGTTATCGAAAACCACCTGCGAGACATTGCGCAGATTGCCATTGAACGTCGAACCATTAAGAAATTGTGCATGGCCGGCATCGAGTATTTCACCGCTCATTTTACTCTGGGTGTCAAACACGACCTGATCGACATTGCGCAGATGGCCGTTCATCGTCGAAGCATTGAGGAAACGCACACTACTGGCGCCGAGTACGTCACCGTTCATTGTGCTTTGGGTGTCGAAGGAAATCTGCGCAACGTTCTCAAGATTTCCAGTAAGCATCGACGCATTCTGGAAACGGGCATTGGCCGAACTGCTGTTGTCGACTACCACATTGCCGTTAACCAGACTGTTGTCGACAACAAGATCAACCGTCGCACCTTGCTTGACTTCAATCGCGTTGCCGTTGCCGCCAGACAACGAGGAACGGTTGGCCAGCGCGATATTGACCGTTGGACCGGTCAAGTTGGCATAATCCGTGGAAATACCGGGCCCGCTGCCCCCGACGATATGCGAGTTATCCAGCGTCACTGTTGACGCTCCAGTCCGGGTCGGCTCGCTACCAATCAATAACCCTGTAGTGCCGCCGATGACCGAGGAGTTGGTTGCCCTGAACGTGCCATTCAGCAGCCTTACCCCTTGCGAGGCGGCACCTGTCGCAATCAACTGACTGTCGCTCAGATCAAGCACTCCCAAACCGTTGATCTGCGCAGCAAAAGTCACCGCCGTCACCGTGCTGTTGCTCAACTTCACGCTGGACCCGGTCTGGTCCTGAATGTTTCGCGTCAAGAACAAGCCTGACCCATTGCTGATCACCGTGCTGTTCGTCAACTCCGCGCTGCTGCTCGCCAATCGGAGCGCGTCGCCGGTACCGAGGGTGTTTTCAATGGTTCCGCCATTCATATTCATGATCGAAAGCCGTTCAAGCCGGATTTGCTGGTTGTAACCACCATTGACCGAGAGCTTTGCAGTCAGTGCGGTAATATTCTGGGTGACCGCATCGTTGGCAATCAGCTCGGAGTTAGTGTTTAACGTCCAGGATTCAACGGCAGACGTACTGTCTATCGTTTTGACTTCGCCGGGATTTAGCGCCCCCGCCTGTGTCGCGGAGACCGACAGCATCAACAAAACAAATGAAGAAGCCTCACGGCAATATTGAATATTTCGAAACTTATAAACTAGTGAACTAGGCATACTGAAAGACCTGAGCAATCTTGCGCCTTAGAAAAACAACACGAATGCTGCGTTGAGAACAAATTTCAAGAATGCGGGAGACTACAGACACAGCTGCGAATTTTCTGTAGGAATAGTCCTACTTCTTTGAAGGGCGAATCTTAGAGGAGAATTGGCACAGAAGCGTTTTATTGAAAGGCAGTGCAATCAGGGCACCCCAACCAGTTACCAGGAAACTGGTTGGGGCTTCCACTACGGGTTAACCGTCACTCCCCGCGTCCAAATCATCACAATAAAGAAGGCTGCTATTGCGTACCCGAACAGGATGCATCTCTTTTTTTGAGTTGAACTTAGTGCCTCCCAAGTCTATTTCATACCAGATTTGCGCGTAATAAAATTTAACCGGATTGGTCGGCGGGGTTGCCTCTTGAATGTCTTTGAAAAGCTTATAGTCCATTTCAAAAACAAGATCCGCGTTCCCTGCTGGCATAGGCAGGGCGTTCGTGAAAGCAACGTCCTTAATGGGAAGGGTAGCGTCGTCTTTTTCCCATCCCTGCATGCGCATTGTTACTTCACGACCTGTTGGTGCATCGCGCTGCCCGCCAGGCACCGAGACTTTAAGCGGCGGTACGGTTGTTACACCGCCAGCTACCGTTCGAGGCACCATCGTTTTGCAGGTGATGTAGCGTTTTCCACCCAACTCGATAAACGGCGGGCCTTTGTGGTCCAGCAAGCTGATTTGAAACGTTTCTACCAATACGTCAGTGGCAGGTGCCTGACGCATGACATTGGGGTTGTCCGGATATTCAATGGTGTAATAAGCCTCAACGGTGCCGAGGCCTGCTTCTGAAATAAGCGAAAAATCCACATTGATGAATACTGATGTATCGGCGTTGGTCATTGTTTCATTGCCGACGTTTTTCCCAGCCCAATAAAACGTAATCAACGCGTCTTCTAGAAGGTTGGGAGCCCCCGTCCATCGGGTTGCAGTGAAGCGTACAGGTTTGTCAATATCCGCTGTCGTCAGATGGTTCAGGGTACCAGCCCCCTCCTGGCCCTTGATTTCAACAGGAAGCAAATTATCGTTATCCAGGTTCGGCAGAAGATCTGGCTCTGGCCCGGGAAATACAAAATTCACAAATAATGATGTTTCAGGTGAATCAATTGCCGTATTGGTTCCCCGTTTTAACGTATAAGACAGCTGTACAGTGACTTCACCTGTTGCCCCAGTTGTTACTTCATCCAAAATGTCATAGGACAGGTTGAACGACAATGGACCCGGTCTATTCCCAAGATCACCGGTTCCAACCACTTTTGGCGCTCCCGTTGGGCCATTAATGGATACCGTTATCACATCTTTCGGATCGCCGTTATCCGGATAATCAATCTCTACATCTATTTTGGTTCCAACGGGCAAAAATGTGCCAAGGCTGATTTCCTCTGAATGCGTCGGCCCCGCCGCCGGAACTCTCAACGCCTTGAGTATCGGCGGCGGCAAAAATGCAATCGGTAAGGTTGGAGCGCCCGTCAATATAGAGTCCTGTGACTTATTCAACGGCGCATCATGCAAGACGTAGCGATGATAAAGTCCGCCGTTGGGGAGTGTTTTAAGCACCTCGACAGGGACTGTGAACTCACCCGAAGTTGCCCCTGCGGCCTTCGGAAAAACGCCACGGGAATAGACGACTGGCATTGTGGTAGTCGTGCCGGACCGATTTGAAGCACAAAAGGTAACGAGATCATTTTCCTGATTATGCAGATAATCTTTGGCGATCTGGACTACTAGGCCAGTAGGATTTTTTGCTACCCACGCATCATTGATTACCTCGCCGCCAGCGACGTTGAGATTCTTGAAAACCGCAAAAGGCGGAGATGCTCGACTGTAAGGACTCTTAACATAATAAGGAGGGTTCTTGTCGACGCTGAACACAATCGGATCTGAGTTATCTTCAATCCCCAACCCGTCCTCGATGTGAAAGCGGCAGTAATACTCAGTCGGGCCGGCGGTACTGGGATCATCGGGGATTTTTGCAGTATCCACTTGAATATCGTGTGGAAAAAAATCACTGAAGTTTTCGGGAATATCGACTTCGCCCAACAGCACTTCATCGAAGCCTTTTTTATTGCCAAGCACTCTGGCCTTGCCACCGCCAAACAGCCCGTCTTTCAACGCCATTATCGTGACACTTATACTCGGTTTTTTAAGCTCCTCGAGCAGTATTCTACCGTCGCCCGGGATCTGCCCTTTGATTTCGGGAGGATCAGCCAGGGGGCCAGAGCGAGTACCACTGCCCGGCAATTGTTTTTTTATATCTTCCTTCACAGTCATATCATTCACTCCTTCTGCCGATAAAACCCGGGGTCAGATCTGCTTCGCCACGATAACTGTCCCCTCGCCTGCAAAGAGGGCAATTCAGACGTAACAAGGCAAACTACCAGGGATAACTCTGTCAACTCTGGCCAATGCGGCTATCGATCTGCCAATGATTTTCCCATCGCGAGCCAGTGTATAAATCGCCGTCATCGAATCGTTATCGATCAACGGTTTAATACAGGGAGTAAATTCCACGAACTGAGCAAACCCGCGATTGATATCCTCAAGGCTCAAATCCCGGGAATAGGTCGCCTTGGCTTCCGGCACAACGTGCTCATCATGTTCACCAGGGTAGCCATTGATACTTCGAAATCCTTGAACTTCCAGTGAGAACCTATCACTTTCAAGTGCCAACGCTTGCGCGGGTATGTTTACATGAATACCCGCCGTCAATACCGGGCGAGTTCCGCAGGTGTAATACCCGTAAATATCCAAATTTGAAAAGCCTGGCCTTGGCAGTTGTTCGATGGGCCACTGGGTGTGATCAATGATCAACGGCTTCTGAGGCGACCGGTCGGGAAATTCAAACGCGGTCACGATGTAATAAATCAAGGCCTGGCCGTCGACCAACATGCGCGCGGCAGTGATCGGTAACGGGATCTCTGCGGGAACTATCCCTGTCGGGTATTTGTTTTCATAGATAAGTTCCTCTTTACCATTCTGCAACCAGAAAACTTGCAAGTGATCGTCAAACGATGTCTCTTCCCAGCGCGGTATACGTGCAATGGTTCCACTTAATAATATGGGATAAGGAATAATCCCGGCCGGATTACTCACGCCATCAAGCGTTATGGCGGCCGCCAGCGTTCCTGGCCTTGCCCTGCTGGCTTTTATCAAGTGATTTCCCATATCGGATGAGTGACGTCGCCAAGTCGGACTTATCAGGTTCGAGACTTCTTCAATTGATCCTGGGGTGATTAAGCGACGATTGAGCGGGTATTGACTACTGTCAGATCTGACAGGTTTTAATACCGCTCGTCGGTTTTTACCCACGGACCGGCTTCGCGTTTATTCAGAGCACTTGACGCACACCTTGAGAGTGGTGCCTTATGAAACCGGTTTCAGCACCAACCAAAAATAAGGTCCACCGATGTGAATGACTTCTCCGCCGCACAGCGCAGCCGTGTCACCATGCTTGATGTTGCCGAGCGCGCCGGCGTCTCCAAGGCCAGCGTTTCGCGCTTCATAGGCGATGATCGCGCCCTGCTTTCCGATGCCATTGCCTCGCGCATCGAACAAGCCATCGCCGAACTCGGCTATCGCCCCAATCAGATGGCCCGTGGCCTTAAGCGCGGTCGTACGCGCCTGATCGGCATGTTGGTTGCCGACATCCGTAATCCTTATTCAATTGCCGTGATGCACGGGGTAGAAACCGCCTGCCGTGCGCATGGTTACAGCCTGGTGGTGTGCAACACCGACCGCGATGACGAGCAGGAGCGCCAGCATTTGGCGCTGTTGCGCTCGTACAACATCGAAGGGCTGATCGTGAACACCCTTGGCCACCACCGCGACGAGTTGCATGAATTGCATCGCGAAATGCCAATGGTGTTGGTGGATCGCAAGGTCGCCGGGCTCGACAGCGATATGGTCGGCCTGAATAACGCGCAAGCGGTGGAGATGGCAGTCGCTCATCTCGAACAGCGCGGCTATCGCGACGTGGTGCTGGTGACCGAGCCGTACGACGGCACCAGTTCGCGAGTCGAGCGCGTCAGTAGTTTTCAGGCGCAGATTGCCCAGCGATCACTGCTAAGCGGAGCGGTTTTGGCAACCGGCGACAATCTGACAGGCGCTCTTCAATCGTTCCTGCACAAAGCGGGGTCCGGCCCCAAAGCACTGTTTTGCGCCAATGGCGTCGCAGCGCTGGCCTGCGTCAAAGCATTGCGCGAGATCGGTTGCCGTTTATTCGACGATATCGGGGTGATCGCCCTGGATGATCTGGATTGGTACCCGTTGGTGGGGAGCGGGATTACCGCGCTGGCCCAGCCGACACAAGAGATTGGCGCGCGGGCGTTTGAGTGTCTGCTCAAGCGCTTGCGCGGGGATGATGAGGCGGCGCGGGTGCTGGATTTTGCGCCGGTGCTGGTTGAACGTGGATCGACCCGTCAGATCAACAGTGTTTGAGCTGACGCTATCGCTGGCAAGCCAGCTCCCACAGCGTCCGGGTCGTATTCAAATATTTTGTACACGCCCCTAAATCTGTGGGAGCTGGCTTGCCAGCGATGGGGCCTGAAGGAACGACAAAGAGCTGCCTGATTTTTTTTGAACAAAAATGAAACCGGTTTCAGAGGTCAATAACAATGAATAAACCTGCCGTCTCCATCAGTTTGTCCAGCTACGGCGCCGAACTTGTCCGCCAGCGCGGGCAAGGCGCTTTCATCGAAATCCTCGCCACAGCCGGGGCCGATCGTATCGAATGGCGCGAAGAGCTGCTGACGCGCGAAGACCCGGCCCAGTTGGCTGAAGCTACACAGGCCCAAGGGCTGCAAAGCATCTACTCGTCGCCCACTGAACTGTGGCTCGCCGGTCAGGCGCAACCCAACCCCGAACTGATCACCGCGCTGCACAACGCCGAAACCTTCGGCTCGAAGTGGCTCAAGGTGTCGCTCGGTTATTTCACCGACACCAACGATCTGCAGGCACTGGCGGAACGCTTGAAGCACAGTCCGGTGCAGCTGCTGGTGGAGAACGACCAGACCCTGCAAGGCGGCCGAATCGAACCGTTCCAGCGCTTCTTCGCCGCCGTCGAACAGCACAATCTACCGATCAAGATGACTTTCGACATTGGCAACTGGCAATGGCAAGACCAGTCCGCCGCCAGCGCCGCGCGCCTGCTGGGCCGCCACGTAGGTTACGTGCATTGCAAAGCCGTGGCGCGTCGCGCTGACGGCAAACTGATAGCCGTGCCGCCCGCCGTCAGCGATCTGCATCTGTGGGAACAACTGCTGCGGCACATGGCCCAAGGCGTTATGCGCGCTGCCGAGTACCCGCTGCAAGGCGAGGACCTGGTCGAGTTGACCCGCGAACACGTCGCCGCCCTCGCCCACCTCGGCCAATCGCGTCTGGAGCCTGCTCATGTCTGAGATCGATATTCTCTCGTTCGGCGAAACCATGGCGATGTTCGTCGCCGAGCAAACGGGTGATCTGGCCGCGGTCGAGCAATTTCACAAGCGCATCGCCGGCGCCGACAGCAATGTTGCCATTGGCCTGTCGCGCCTGGGCTTCAACGTCACTTGGCTGAGCCGGGTCGGTCAAGACTCGCTCGGGCGGTTCGTTGTCGAAACGCTGACAAAAGAAGGTCTGGATTGCAGTCATGTCGAGGTCGACAGCGCCCACCCGACCGGTTTCCAGTTGAAGTCTCGCAGTGACGATGGCAGCGATCCGCAGGTCGAGTATTTCCGGCGCGGCTCAGCGGCCAGCCATCTTTCGCCGCAGTCGATCACCGCACAATTACTCAGCGCCCGTCACCTGCACGCCACCGGCATTCCACCGGCACTGTCAGCCTCGGCGCGGGAGATGTCCGTTGAATTGATGAGCCGCATGCGCAACGCCGGACGCAGCGTCTCGTTCGATCCCAATCTGCGCCCGAGCCTGTGGCCCAGCGAGCGCGAGATGATCACCGAGATCAACCGCCTCGCCGCCCTCGCCCACTGGGTGTTGCCTGGGTTGAGTGAAGGTCGCTTGCTCACTGGCTTCGACGACCCGGCCGACATTGCCGCGTTTTATCTCGATCAAGGCGCAGAAGCCGTGGCGATCAAGCTAGGCCCGCAGGGTGCTTATTACCGCACGCAGTTGGCGCAGGGGTTTGTTGCCGGCGTGCCGGTGGCCCACGTCGTCGACACGGTGGGTGCCGGTGATGGCTTTGCGGTCGGGATGATCAGTGCCTTGCTGGAGCATCAGAGTTTTGCCGAGGCGGTGCAGCGTGCGAACTGGATTGGCAGCCGCGCGGTGCAGAGTCGCGGGGATATGGAGGGCCTTCCAACCCGTCTGGAATTGTCCGTTGAGTTTGAGGCCGCCATCGCTGGCAAGCCAGCTCCTACAGGATTTGGTGATAAAAACACAACTTTTGATACACCCCAAAACCCTGTGGGAGCTGGCTTGCCAGCGATGAGGCCCTGACAGACAACATTCATTGAACCTGCTGCGACAAAAACAACAAGCTCAGGAGCAACAACCATGACAACCGCAACTCTCGCCACCCGCCGCTGGTGGTACATCATGCCAATCGTATTCATCACCTACAGCCTGGCGTATCTGGACCGCGCCAACTACGGTTTTGCCGCTGCCTCGGGGATGGCCGAAGACCTGATGATCACCCCGGGCCTGTCTTCGCTGCTCGGTGCACTGTTCTTCCTCGGTTACTTTTTCTTCCAGGTGCCGGGCGCAATCTATGCGCAAAAGCACAGCGTGAAGAAACTGATTTTCGTCAGCCTGATTCTCTGGGGCGGCCTCGCCACGTTGACCGGCGTAGTCTCCAACGCCTATTGGCTGATCGTCATCCGTTTCATGCTCGGCGTGGTCGAAGCGGCGGTCATGCCAGCGATGCTGGTCTACCTGTGCCACTGGTTCACCCGCGCCGAACGCTCGCGGGCCAACACTTTCCTGATCCTCGGCAACCCGGTGACCATGCTGTGGATGTCGGTGGTCTCGGGGTATCTGGTGCAGCATTTCAGCTGGCGCTGGATGTTCATCATCGAAGGTTTGCCGGCAGTGCTGTGGGCGTTTATCTGGTGGCGCCTGGCCGATGATCGTCCGTCCGAGGCCAAGTGGCTCAACGACCAGGAAAAGCAGGATCTGGAAAGCGCCCTGGCAGCCGAACAGGTTGGCATCAAGGCGGTGAAAAACTACGCCGAGGCCTTCCGTTCGCCAAAGGTGATTATTCTGGCGCTGCAGTTTTTCTGCTGGAGCATCGGCGTGTACGGCTTTGTGCTGTGGCTGCCGTCGATCCTCAAGGCCGGCGCGCAAATGGACATGATCGAGGCCGGCTGGCTGTCGGCGCTGCCGTATCTGGCGGCGGTGATCGGCATGCTGGCGGTGTCGTGGGGTTCGGACAAGTTGCAGAAACGCAAACGCTTCGTCTGGCCGCCGCTGCTGATCGCATCGATCGCTTTCTACGGTTCGTACGCGCTGGGCGCTGAACATTTCTGGTGGTCCTACACCTTGCTGGTGATTGCCGGCGCCTGCATGTACGCACCGTACGGGCCGTTCTTTGCCATCGTCCCGGAGATTCTCCCCGCCAACGTCGCCGGCGGCGCGATGGCGCTGATCAACAGCATGGGCGCGCTCGGTTCATTCGGCGGCTCGTACCTGGTCGGTTACCTGAACAGCACCACCGGTTCGCCCGGCGCATCCTACCTGTTGATGAGCGGCGCGTTGTTGCTGTCGGTGGTGCTGACGATTTTCCTCAAGCCCGGCGCGAGTGATCGCGTGGTGGCCAAAGCCGTGACTGCGCGCCATGTACCGGCCCATTCCTGAAGAGACTTTTGCCATGAAAAAACACCTCGTGTTGTACAAGAAACTCTCGCCAGCGCTGATGGCGCGCCTGCAAGAACAGTGCGAAGTAACACTGATCGAAAGCCTCGACGCCGACGGCCTCATGCAACTGCGCGACGCCCTGCCCCGCGCCCACGGTCTGCTCGGCGCCAGTCTGAAACTCGATGCGGCGTTGCTCGATCTGGCGCCGCAGCTTGAAGCGATTGCCAGCGTTTCGGTGGGCGTCGACAACTACGACATCGCCTACCTGAACACACGGCAGATCATGCTCACCAACACCCCGGACGTCCTCACCGAAACCACTGCTGACACTGGCTTCGCCTTGGTCCTCGCCGCCGCCCGGCGTGTGGTGGAACTGGCGAACCTGGTGCGCAACGGCCAGTGGCAACGCAATATCGGCCCGGCGCACTTTGGCACCGATGTGCACGGCAAGACGCTGGGGATCATCGGCATGGGCCGCATTGGCGAAGCATTGGCGCAGCGTGGCCATTTCGGCTTTGGCATGCCGGTGATCTATCACAGCCAGTCGCGCAAACCGGCAGTCGAGGCGCGTTTTGCGGCGCAGTATCGAAGCCTTGAAGATTTGCTGCAGCAAGCCGATTTCATTTGCCTGACCTTGCCGTTGACGGCGCAGACAGAGGGTTTGATCGGTGCTGAGCAGTTTGCGTTGATGCGCCCCGAGAGCATCTTTATCAACATCTCGCGGGGCAAGGTTGTTGATGAGGCGGCGATGATTGATGCACTGCGCGACAAGCGCATTCGCGCGGCGGGGCTGGATGTGTTCGAGCGCGAGCCACTGGATCAGGCGTCGCCGTTGTTGCAGCTTGATAACGTGGTGGCGACGCCGCACATGGGCTCGGCGACGCATGAAACGCGTGAGGCGATGGCGCGGTGTGCGGTGGAGAATCTGCTGGCTGCGTTGAGTGGAGAGAAACCGGGGAATCTGGTGAATCCATCAGCCTGGCAGGGCTGAGAATTTCATTGCCTTATTGGGCCTCATCGCTGGCAAGCCAGCTCCCACAGGTTTTTCAGTGTTGATTACATTTGAGAACGACACAAAATCCTGTGGGAGCTGGCTTGCCAGCGATGAAGCCAGTACCGGCGACCCAAAAACCATCAGGCACTGCGCGCCTGTAGAAGCTGCGCCGCACACAGTGCAATCCGCGCGCAGGCATCGGCCAGTTTCACCCGATCCAGCACCAATCCCAGACGAATATGCCCCGCCGCGCTCGGTCCGAAGGCCTCGCCGGCCAGCACCGACACGCCGTAACCTTCCAACAAGCGCTCGGCGAATGCCTGCGCGCCAAGCCCGGTCTGGCGCACATCGACCATGACAAACATGCCGCCATCCGGACGAATCGGATACAGCCCCGGACAACCGTGCAAACGCTCGCACACCAGGTCCCGGCGCAAGCGGTATTCTTCGCGCATCTGCGTCACTTCCGGCAGGTCCGACTTCAGCGCCACCTCCGCAGCTTTTTGCACAAAATCCGGCAGACCGAACAACATGCTCAGCGACAGATTGACCAGATGTTCCGCCAACGGCTTGGGGCCAATCATCCAGCCGATGCGCCAGCCGGTCATGGCATGGGATTTCGACAGGCTGTTGATGGTCGCCGTGCGTTCGGCCATGCCCGGCAGGCTTGCCGGGCTGATGTGCTCGCCTTCATATAAAAGGTCGCTGTAGACCTCATCGCTGATCAGCCACAGGTCATGACGAATGCACAGCGCTGCCAATTCCTGCCAGATCAGCAAAGACAGGCTCGCGCCGGAGGGATTGTTCGGGCTGTTGAGCAACAGCGCGCGGGTTTTCGAGGTGATACGTGCAGCGACATCAGCAGGATCGACCCGAAAACCGTTTTCCGGTTTCACCGGCACCGGCACCACCGTCGCCCCGCACGCGCCGAACACCCCTTCGTAGGTGACATACATCGGCTCGGCGACGATCACTTCATCACCCGGATCGAGCAGACACTGCGCCACTGAATACACCGCGCATTGGGCGCCGGGCATGATAATCACATGGTCGGCATCGACCGCCTGACCGCTGCGCGCCCGATGACGCCCGGCGATCAGCTTGCGCAGCGCCACGCGGCCGCGCACTTCGGAATAATGGGTATCGCCCGCCAAGAGGCTGTCAATTGCTCCGTGGATAATCGGCAGCGGCGTATCGAAATCCGGATCACCCACTGTCAGCAGCAGGATATCGACACCCTCGGCGCGCAACTCCAGCGCTCGGTCGTGAATCTGCCAGGCTGCTGCTCCTTCCCCGGCGATTCGTTGGGTCAAGGCTGAATAGCGCATGTACGTCTCCTGATTGCGCGGTCTCCAGCCTTCACCCTATCTCAAATCACAAAACGCGCCACCATGGCATTCAAATCCACCGCCAGACGTGACAGTTCATGCGTCGCGGCGCTGGTCTGGTTGGCTCCGGCGGCCGATTGCGTGGCCAGGTCGCGGATGTTTACCAGGTTGCGATCGACCTCGCGCGAAACTTGCGCCTGCTCTTCCGAGGCACTGGCGATAACCAGATTGCGCTCGTTGATCTGATGGATCGACTGAGTGATCTGCTCCAGCGCCACGCCAGCGGCGCGGGCCATTTCCAGCGTCGACTGCGTGCGTTGGTTGCTCTGCTGCATCGACGAAACCGCTTCCCCGGTACCGTTCTGGATGCCGGCGACCATTTTTTCGATTTCCTGAGTCGACTGCGCGGTGCGATGGGCCAAGGCGCGCACCTCGTCCGCCACCACGGCGAAACCGCGACCGGCTTCACCAGCACGCGCCGCTTCGATCGCCGCGTTAAGCGCCAACAGGTTGGTCTGTTCGGCAATGGCGCGGATCACGTCGAGCACCTTGCCGATGTCGCGCCCTTGCGCTGCCAGCCCTTCGATCATTTGCGCGGTGTTCTGCACGTCATGGGTCATGGTCTGGATCGCATCAACAGTTTTCACCACTTGATCACGACCTTCACGGGCGGCGTGGGTCGATTGGTTCGAGGCTTCAGAGGTCGAGACGGCATTGCGCGCGACTTCTTCCACGGCGGCGGTCATTTCGTTGACGGCCGTGGCGGCTTGCTCGATTTCATTGTTCTGCTGTTGCAGGCCGCGTGAGGCTTCTTCCGTCACGGCGCTGAGTTCTTCGGCTGCGGCGCCCAGTTGCGTGGCGGAACCGGCGATCTGCTCGATGGTTTTGCGCAGGTTGCTTTGCATCGCTGCCAGCGCTTGGAGCAGGCGCGCCGGTTCGTCGTTGCCGTCGACCTCAATGAGTTTGGTCAGGTTGCCGCCCGCGATGGTTTGCGCGGCGGCGACTGCGCGATTCAGCGGCGTGACGATGCTGCGGGTCAGCAACCAGGCGAGCAACACGGTGGCCATGGCCGCCACCAGCGCGACGATGATAATCCCGGTGATGGCGCTGTCGTAGTGCTCGCCGGCCTGGATCGACGCGGCTTTAGCGTCGGCAGCGTTGATGGCGATCAGTTTGTTCAACTGCTCGCCCATCTGATCAGTGCCGTCCTTGATTCGCGTATTGATCAGATTGCGCATCTCATCGAGTTTGTCCTGACGCGACAGGTCCATCATTTGATTCTGCGCTTGCAGGTAGTTGTCCAGGGTATTGGCGAACGTCTGGTACAGCGCGCGTTCTTCCGGGCCGGCCGGCAACGCGGCGTAACTTGCCTGGGCGGCGCGAACCTTGTCGACCAGGGCGGCAATGCGCGTTTGTGCTTCCTGCAAACCGGCGGCTTCGCGGTTGACCAATATGCGGAACGACAGAATGCGCAGGCGCAGGACATTTTCCGTGACCACGCTGAGTTGGGTCACACTGGGCAGTTGCGTCGAGTCCATGTCGACCGAGGCCTGACGGATGATCGACATGCGGTTGACGGCGAACACGCCGAGCACAATCACCAACAGGGCGATGAAGGCAAAACCGAGGAAGGCACGGGGCGCGATGTTCAGGTTACGCAAGGACATAGTTGGACTCTCGGATGATAGAAACTACGAGCGTCCTTGCCGTGATCACTGGCCCTTGAGAGGGCTTCAGTCCGGCGTCACTGTTTTGGGAAGTCTTTGTGCGCGCCTGTTAGCTGTATCGGCCAGGCTTGAGGAAGATTGCGGGTCAAGAGCAAGTATTTTTCAGGGTGTTACAACAATGAAACAGCGTTCACCCGACATGTAGGAGCTGCCGAAGGCTGCGATCTTTTGATCCTGTTTTTGTAAAGCAAGATCAAAAGATCGCAGCCTTCGGCAGCTCCTACAGGGGTTGGGTCAGGGTTTGGCGAGTTGCCAGACGCGGGCGATGTCGGTGGCGCGTTCGCTCAGCAGGCGTGGTGCTTCAGCGCAGGCCTTTTCCAGTGTCATCGGGCCGCTGGTCACGGCAAACGCGGCATCGATGCCATGCGCATAGAGTTCTTGATAACCCTCGCCCAACGTCCCGGCAATGACGATCACCGGCACGTTTTGTTGTTTGGCGATCCGTGCCACGCCAAACGGGGTTTTGCCGCGCAGGGTTTGTGCGTCGAACCGACCTTCGCCGGTGATCACCAGATCCGCGCCTTTGACGGCTTCGGCCAGGCCGACCAGTTCGGCGACCACTTCGACGCCAGCCTGGAATTGCGCCCCGAGAAACGCTTTGGCGGCGAAACCCAGACCACCCGCCGCGCCGCTGCCCGGCTCATCACGAACGTCTTTGTCCAGCGCCTGCGCGCACAGGTCAGCAAAGTGGCCCAAGGCCTGATCGAGTTGCTCAACCTGCGCGGGCGATGCGCCTTTCTGCGGACCGAAGATCGCCGAGGCACCGTGTGGGCCACACAGCGGATTGTTGACGTCGGCGGCGATGTCGAACCGCACCTGCGCAAGTCGCGGATCCAGTTCGCTCAGATCAAGCCGCGCCAGTTGCGCCAACGCGAGGCCGCCGGGCACCAGCGACTGATTTTGTGCATCGAACAGCTTGACGCCCAACGCCTGCATCGCGCCGGCGCCTGCGTCATTGGTCGCGCTGCCGCCAATCGCCAGAATGACCCGTTGCGCGCCGGCATCCAGCGCTGCACGAATCAACTCGCCGGTGCCAAACGTGCTGCTGATGCAGGCATCGCGCTGCCCGGTTGGCACCAGTTGCAAGCCACTGGCCTCGGCCATTTCGATGATTGCGGTGTGGTTGTGCGGCAACCAGCCCCACGCGGCGTCAACCGGCGCGCCGAGCGGGCCACGCACGCGGGTGCGGCGCAGTTCGCCTTCACAGGCAGCAAGAATTGATTCGACCGTGCCTTCGCCACCATCGGCCATCGGGCATTTGACCAGCGTTGCCTGTGGCCACACTTGCGCCAGGCCTTGGGCAATGGCCTCGGCGACGCCTTGGGCACTCAGGCTGTCCTTGAACGAATCGGGGGCGATGACGATCTTCATGATGATTCTCCAGTTCCAATGCCCCTCATGCTGCCAGTCGGCATGCACATTGACGCCTGTCCGCTGCACAATTTGCACAGACGTTTATTGTTCATTTATACAAGGCAGTGGAATTGACGTTGGGTCTCATGGCCTCATCGCTGGCAAGCCAGCTCCCACAGGGTTTGTGTTGACACATTATTTGTGAACACAGCAAAACCTGTGGGAGCTGGCTTGTCAGCGATGGCGTCCTCAAGAACACCTCAGATAGGCACATCAGTCTGGGGCAGGAGCTGCACCCCGAGGTACAGCGCCAGCATGCCGTCCAGCCGCAGCGGGTCGACGCCACTGAGTTCGGCAATCCGCTCCATCCGGTAACGCAGGCTGTTGCGGTGGATGCCCAGTGCATCGGCGCATGCCTGGCTTTGGCCGTCGTGCTCGCACCAGGTGCGCAGCGTGGCCAACAACTGGCCATTGTTGTCCTTGGCGATCACTTTGCGCAGCGGCTTGAGCAGTTCATCCAGCGCATCATCGTTGCGATGGCGCCACAACATCACCGGCAGCCGATAGCGATTGAGCGTCAGCAGCCGTGAATGCGGCAGTACGTCTCGCCCGTAGGCCAGCAAGTCACCGACCCGGCGATAACACCGGCGCAAACCGAGCAGGCCTTCCGCCTGACCGCCCACGGCAATGCGCAAAATGTTCCAGCCCATGCCATCGAGTTTTTCCAGCAAACGTTCATGCTCGACGTTCTGGCTGGCCGGGCGACACCACAGCAGTGACGATTTCGCCGAACTCACGCACCAACTGTCGGGATAGCGCGACGTCAGCCAGGCACTCAGCGCGTCGATGGTTTGCCCCGGTCCATGTTCCAGCCCCAACTCGAACAAGTACGGCACCCGCGTCAATTGCGGTTTGAGCCCCAACTGCTGCGCTTCGTCAAACAGGCGCGGTGAATCGCCCGCCTCGCTCAACAGCAACGCCAGCAGATCATCGCAACGCTGCCGCCGCCATTGCTGTTCGGCCTGTTGATTGCGCTGGCCGACCAGCATCTCGGCGGTCATGCGCACCAGCTCGGCGTACGTGCGCAGTTGCTCAGGCTCGCCGGTAATGCCCAATACGCCGATCAGGCGCTGATCGAGCAGCAACGGCAGATTGATCCCTGGCTGCACGCCTTTGAGGTGCACCGCCGTCTGCGCGTCGATTTCCACCACTCGGCTGTTGGCCAACACCAGTTGCGCGCCTTCGTGGCGGGTGTTGATGCGTTCCGGCTCGCCGCTGCCGAGGATCAACCCCTGACTGTCCATCACGTTAACGTTGTAGGGCAAAATGGCCATGGCCCGGTCGACGATGTCCTGAGCGAGGTCGTGATCGAGTTCGAACATAGTCTGTAAATCCTTGAAAACACGCGAGGACGGGTTGTTCACCCGCACAGGGTCTGGCGGTAAACCCTGTGCTCAGGCACAAAGACAATCCTGCCAATGGTGGCCGAGACTCTCAGGGCGATCAACGTTACGCTTTGTATCGCAAAAAATCATAATAAAGAGAGAGCCGCTATGTCGCACAGCGCCGCAGCTACCCAGACCAAAGAAGACGATAAAAATGCCGTTTACAAGCGCATCACCCTGCGCTTGATCCCCTTCATCTTCATCTGCTACTTGTTCAACTACCTCGACCGGGTCAATGTTGGATTTGCCAAACTGCAGATGCTCGACGCACTGAAATTCAGCGAAACCGTGTACGGCCTTGGCGCCGGGATATTCTTCATCGGCTACGTGCTGTGCGGCGTACCGAGCAACCTGGCGTTGACCAAATTCGGTCCACGGCGCTGGATTGCCGTGATGATGATCACCTGGGGCACGCTGTCCACGTGCCTGTTGTTCGTCACCACACCGACCGAGTTCTACACCCTGCGCCTGTTCACCGGTGCCGCCGAAGCGGGCTTCTTCCCGGGCGTCGTGCTGTACCTCTCGCAATGGTTCCCGACCTTCCGCCGTGGCCGGATCATGGCGCTGTTCATGTCGGCCATCCCGGTCTCGGGTTTGCTCGGCAGCCCGTTCTCTGGCTGGATCCTCAATCACTTCGCCGCCGGACAAGGTGGTTTGGCAGGCTGGCAGTGGATGTTCTTGCTGCAAGGCATTCCAACCGTGATCCTTGGCGCCCTCGCCTATTTCCTCCTGAGCGACAGCTTCGCCCATGCCAAATGGCTGACCCCGCATGAACGCGCGGTGCTGGAGGCGGATCAGGCTGAAGACCTGGCGAACAAACCGAAAACCACCTCCGACTCGCTGCTGGCGGTGTTCAAGAACCCGGCGATCTGGGCCTTCGGCCTGATCTACTTCTGTATCCAGAGTGGTGTGTACGCGATCAACTTCTGGCTGCCGTCGATCATCAAAAACCTCGGTTTCAGCGACAACCTGGTGATCGGCTGGCTCAGTGCGATTCCGTACCTGCTGGCGGCGGTGTTCATGCTGGTCGTCGGGCGTTCGGCAGACTTGCGCAAAGAACGCCGCTGGCACCTGGTGGTGCCGATGTTGATGGGCGCGATCGGTCTGGTGATTGCGGTGAATTTCGCCGCTAACCCGGCCATTGCCATTCTCGGCCTGACCATTGCGACCATGGGCGCGCTGACCGGCCTGCCGATGTTCTGGCCTGTGCCAACGGCGATGTTGAGTGCCGGTGCGGCTGCCGGTGGCTTGGCGCTGATCAACTCGATGGGGCAAATGGCTGGGTTCCTCAGTCCGTATCTGGTCGGTTGGGTCAAGGACAGCACCGGGTCGACCGATGCGGCGTTGTATCTGCTGGCGGGCGTGATTGTGGGCGGGAGTCTGTTGGCGTTGCGGATGACGCGGACGTTGCGGGCTTAATAAAAAGTCAAAAGATCGCAGCCTTCGGCAGCTCCTACAGGGGATCACGGTCTCATGTAGGAGCTGCCGCAGGCTGCGATCTTTTTGCGTTTAAAAGGCACAACAATTCACTTTGCCCTGCACAGCGCTTCTGGTATTTGATTAAAGCTTTCCCACCGACCAAAGGATTTCGGCATGAGCTATCGCACACTGGGTCACTCGGGGCTGCGGGTGTCCACCCTCACCCTGGGCACGATGATGTTTGGCGAGCAGACCAGCACCGAGGACTCGCTGCGCATCATCGACAAGGCCTGGGATCAAGGCATCAACTTCATTGATACCGCCGACGTCTACACCAACGGTCGTTCGGAAGAAATCGTCGGCGAAGCGATTGCCCGCCATCGCCACGAATGGGTACTGGCAAGCAAAGTCGGTTTCGGCCCGGCTGACGGCGTGCCGAACCGCAGCGGTTTGAGCCGCAAACACATTTTCAACGGCCTGGAGGCCAGCCTGACGCGGCTCGGCACCGACTATCTCGACATCTATTACCTGCACCGCGAAGACCACAACACGCCGCTGGAAGTCACTGTTTCGGCGATTGGCGATCTGATTCGCCAGGGCAAGATTCGCTATTGGGGCCTGTCCAATTACCGTGGTTGGCGCATTGCCGAGGCCGTTCGCATTGCTGACAAACTCGGGATTGATCGCCCGGTGATCAGCCAGCCGCTGTACAACATTGTCAACCGTCAGGCCGAGACCGAGCAAATAACCGCAGCGCAAACCTACGGTCTCGGCGTAGTGCCTTACAGCCCGCTGGCCCGTGGCGTGCTCAGCGGCAAATACGCGCCCGACATCAAGCCGGACGCCAACAGCCGCGCCGGACGTCAGGACAAACGCATTCTGGAAACCGAATGGCGCGTGGAGTCGCTGCGTATCGCCCAGCAGATCCAGCAATACACCGAGCAACGCGGCGTTGGCATGGTCGAATTCGCGATTGCCTGGGTGTTGAACAACAGCGCGGTGACCTCGGCGATCGTCGGGCCACGCACTGAGGAACAGTGGGATGCGTACACCAAGGCGCAGGCAGTGAAGATCACTGCGCAAGATGAAGCGTTCATCGACTCACTGGTAGTTCCGGGGCATGCATCAACACCGGGGTTCAACGATGTGAGCCATTTTGTGTCCGGGCGCAAACCCCACTCAATCTGACGCCCCCTCCTGTAGGCGCTGCCGAAGGTTGCGATCTTTTGATCCGTTTTTTTAAAAATCAAAAGATCGCAGCCTTCGGCAGCTCCTACAATTTTGTGTACGGGGCTGTTGAAAATAATGACCATCCGGCCAATATTCAGCACAGAAACCACGTATCCTTCGCGCCCCGTTCGCCCATCACCCCCGCGAGGACAGTTTGTCTAAAGGTATCGCTCTATCGGTTTCAGCCTCGGTGCTGTTTGCCGTCATGTATTACTACACCTCGTTGCTCACCCCGTTGAGCGGCGTAGAGATTTTCGGCTGGCGGATGCTGCTGACCGTGCCGTGCATGACCGTGTTCATGCTGGTGTCCGGGGAATGGCGGCGCGTGGTGGAGTTGGTTCGCCTGATGGCGGCGAAGCCAAAACTGGTCGCCGGCCTGATCGTCTCGGCCGCCCTGCTTGGTGTGCAACTGTGGCTGTTCATGTGGGCGCCATTGAACGGCTACAGCCTTGATGTTTCGCTGGGTTATTTCCTGCTGCCGCTGGCGATGGTGTTGACCGGGCGGATTGCCTACGGCGAAAGCCTGTCGTACCTGCAGAAAGTCGCGGTGTTTTTCGCTTCGTTGGGCGTGTTGAACGAGTTGTATCAGGTCGGCGGATTTTCTTGGGCGACGTTGGTGGTCGTCATTGGCTATCCGCTGTATTTCGTGCTGCGCAAGTACTTGAAAACCGACCACCTCGGTGGCTTGTGGGTCGACATGACGCTGATGTTGCCAATCGCCTACTGGTTTGTGCATGGCGGCGAACAGGGTTTTGGCGTGTTCGATCAATACCCGGGGTTGATGTGGCTGATTCCGTTGCTCGGCCTGATCAGTGCGTCGGCATTGGTGGTGTACATCATTGCCAGCCGTTTGCTGCCGTTCAGTCTGTTTGGGTTGTTGAGCTACGTTGAGCCGGTGTTGTTGCTGGGTGTGGCGTTGTTGCTGGGTGAGAGCATCAAGTCCGGGGAATGGCTGACGTATATTCCGATCTGGATGGCGGTGGTTGTGCTGGTGTTTGAAGGGTTCAAACATTTGATGCGTCAGCGTCGTCCTTAAAAGCAAAAGATCGCAGCCTGCGGCAGCTCCTACAGGGAAAATGCATTCCAAATGTAGGAGCTGCCGAAGGCTGCGATCTTTTGATCTTGAAAAAATCCCGGCTCTGCATCGCTGCAGGCCGGGATTTTTTCATTTCGTCGGCGGATTACTCAGTGGCAAGCACACCACGGCGCACCTGATCACGCTCGATCGATTCGAACAGTGCCTTGAAGTTACCTTCGCCGAAGCCATCATCGCCTTTACGCTGGATGAATTCGAAGAACACCGGGCCCATCAGGGTTTCCGAGAAGATCTGCAGCAGCAGACGCTTGTCGCCCTGCTCCGATGCACCATCGAGCAGAATGCCGCGCGATTGCAATTGATCGACCGGCTCACCGTGATTCGGCAGGCGACCTTCGAGCATTTCGTAGTAGGTGTCCGGCGGCGCGGTCATGAAGCGCATGCCGATTTTCTTCAGTTGGTCCCAGGTCTTGATCAGGTCGTCGGTGAGGAACGCGACGTGCTGGATGCCCTCGCCGTTGAACTGCATCAGAAACTCTTCGATCTGACCTGCGCCCTTGGACGATTCTTCGTTCAGCGGGATGCGGATCATGCCGTCTGGCGCGGTCATCGCTTTCGAGGTCAGGCCGGTGTATTCGCCTTTGATGTCGAAGTAGCGGATCTCGCGGAAGTTGAACAGCTTCTCGTAGAAGTTCGCCCAGTAAGCCATGCGACCGCGATAGACGTTGTGAGTCAGGTGGTCGATGATTTTCAGGCCAGCACCCACCGGGTTGCGATCAACGCCTTCGATGAACACGAAGTCGATGTCGTAGATCGAGCTGCCTTCGCCGAAACGGTCGATCAGGTACAGCGGCGCGCCGCCAATGCCTTTGATCGCCGGCAGGTTCAGCTCCATCGGCCCGGTTTCGATGTGGATCGGCTGAGCGCCGAGTTCCAGTGCGCGGTTGTAGGCTTTTTGCGAATCTTTTACGCGGAACGCCATGCCGCATACCGACGGGCCATGTTCGGCGGCGAAGTACGAAGCGACGCTGTTGGGTTCGTTGTTGAGGATCAGGTTGATCGCGCCCTGACGATACAGGTGCACGTTCTTCGAACGGTGGGTGGCGACTTTGGTGAAGCCCATGATCTCGAAGATCGGCTCCAGGGTGCCCGGCACCGGCGACGCGAGCTCGATGAATTCAAAGCCCATCAGGCCCATTGGGTTTTCGTATAAATCGGTCATGGTGACGCCTCATCATTCTTATCAAATTAACCAGGGTTATTTGTCAGTCTGCGAGGTCGGTGGGTGGCGCACAGGAGATGCCACGCACACTGCGGGCGAGGAAGTCACCGTAGATCAGTTGAAACCCGAATATCTTCATTGTCGACCCAAGGCTTTTGCGGGCGAGGCTTCTGCTGCCAGAAGACGATTATTATTGTATGCGTAACCCGATTCTACACAGCGTAAATAGGCTTGTCTGCTCTCTCTATAAAATCCGCTTTTTTGCGCCCGGTGCAAGGGGTTTGTTGCACAGGTAAATGCCCCACAGGATCAGCGCACCGCCCAGGCACATGGCCAGCGTCAACTGTTCGCCAAGTAGCAGCGCGCCGAGGATCACCGCAGTCAACGGATTCAAGGCGATAAACACGCCAGAGCGTGTCGCGCCGATTTTGCGGATGCCGTCGTAGTATCCGATATAGGCCAGCGCCGAACCGAGTACGCCGAGATAAAGCAGACTCAGCCATTGCGGCGTGCCGAGGCCGATCAATGTCGTCCAGCTCAGTTCGCCACGCAGTGCAGCCAGGGTCCAGAGCATGAGCGTGCCGATCAGGATCGAATACGTCACCGTCTGCACCGGGCCAAGTGCCTGATTCAGGCCACGGGAAAACAGCGAGTAAACGCCCCACCCCAGCACGCAGCCAAGAATCAACAAGTCGCCCATCCAGGCATCCGCTGTTGCCGCCAGCAATTGTGGGTTGCGGCTGACAATCACCAGGCTCGCGCCCGCCATGCACAGCGCGATGCCGCCGACTTTCAGCCTGCTCAGACGCTCTTTGAACAACAGCCAGGACGCAAGGCCTATCACCGCCGGATTCAACGCGACAATCAACGAAGCGCGCGAGGCGTTGATGTAGTGCAGGCCGTAAAAGAAGCACAGGTTATAGAAGAAAATCCCGAAGAAACCCAACAGCGTCAATTGCAGCCACTGCCGGGGCGTCGGGCGCGCCAACGGCACCCGCGCCAGCCATAAAAACCCCAGCAGTGCCGCACTGGCCAGCAAGAAGCGCAGGCTGGCGGCGAACAGCGGGCTGAGACTGCCGGCGAGAAAACGCCCGGCAACGAACGTCCCGCCCCAGATCATGGTCACGGCGGCCAGGGTCAGGTAAACCGGCATGTCGGAAGGTGTCGCGTGGGTCTGTGCAAAATGGCGCATATCACTCCAGAGGGGAAAAGCAGCAACGATGCCGTATCATTCACTTCATTCCTGATCATCGTAAAATGAGCAAACACTCATGACCCTCACCCAACTGGAAATCTTCTCGCTGGTCGCCGAGCTACGCGGTTTCACCCTGGCGGCCCATCGTTTGGGTATTTCCCAGTCGGCGGTGTCCCACGCAATGAAGTCGCTGGAACAGGAACTGGGCGTCGAGTTGCTGCGTCGGCATCAGTCGTCGGTGGAACTTAGCGACATTGGCCAGCAACTGTTGCTGCGTGCGCGGGCAATGCTCGGCCTGGCCAACACGCTGCGTCAGGAAGCGGCCGATGCCCGCGGCATGAAAACCGGCACATTGCGCATTGGCTCGTTCGGCCCGACCTCATCGATCAAATTGCTGCCAAAGATTCTTCATCGATTTCGCCAGGCGCATCCGGGCATTGAGGTACACATTGATGAAGGGCCGGACCGACAGGTGACGCAGTGGCTCGAAGAGCGGCGAATCGATGTTGGTTTTGTTGTGCTGCCGCAGGAGCGCTTCGACACTTTCGCCTTGATTGAAGACCAGATGGTCGCCCTGCTGGCGCTCGATCACCCGCTGGCGACGCGTTCCGCGGTGAGCCTAAAGGACCTGTGCGACGACCCGTTCGTGCTGACCCAGGCCGGTTCTTCGGAACTGGTGTCGCGGCTGTTCATGGCGGCAGGCCTGCAACCGAACATTCGCTACCGCTGCTCCCAATTGCTCAGCACCCTCGACACGGTCAGTCGGGGCGACGCGATCACGATTGTGGCCGAAGGCTCGCTGCCAGACGATCCAACGCCGCGTTACGTGAGGAAACCGTTGTTGCCCGTTGTGCAGCGCCAGATCGGCCTGGCCGTCCTCGATCAGCGTCAGTCATCACCCGCCGCACGGGCGTTTATCGAGTTGGCGACGCGCCTCAATCATCAATGAGCAGCACAAGCGTCGACGGCCATCTATCCTCCCCTCTGGCTCCACTGTATTTGCGCCGTGCGCCATTGCTCGGCCTGCACTTCAGAGCCCTACTCCATCGCGACAGGATGCGCCCATGCCGTTGACCGTCAGACCCCGCCGCAAGCGCAGCATCCGTATCGTCGTGACGCTGCTCTGCGGCCTGCTCCCGATCGTCTTCGGCAGTGTGATTCTTTATCTGCAGGCTGAGCGCACGCTACAACAGAGCACTCGGCAAACCGCGGAGGAGGCCCTGCGCCAGTTCGACTTGATGCTCGACAACACCGCTCAAGCCGCTCGCGAACTGTTGCCGCTGGCCGGAAAAGACTGTGAAGAGGTGAAACTGGCGCTACGCGAGCAAGTCACCCGACGCCCATTCGTGCGTTCGACCAATCTGGTCTGGGACAACAACCTGTATTGCAGTTCACTGTTCGGCCCCTTCAAAGAGGCGGTCAACGCTGGCGATTACCACGAGGGCAAACTGTGGCTGATGAATGGCAATCCGGTCACGCCCAATACCGCATTGCTGGTGTATCGCCTGAGTGACGGTCGTGGCGGCGCACTGACCACGCTGGATGGCTATCACTTGAGCAACATTTTGCGCCTGATTGGTCGAGAAACCCTGCTGTTGCTGCAAGTCGGTGACAACTGGCTGTCCGCTGACGGCAAAGTGCATCAGGGTGCCCTGCCCGAGTTGCCTGTGGCACAAAGCATGTTGCAGTCCAATCGCTACGCCTTCAGTGTTTCTGCAGGTTTCCCGCAGGGCGAAACCTGGCGCTACATGGCCGACGCATACCCACCACTGTTCAGTCTGCTGATCTTTTTCGGTGTGGTCTCCGGTGCGATCGGCCACATCGTGCAGAAGCGCTCGACGTCACCAAGCCATGAGATGCTTCGCGCGCTAGAGGCAGGGGAGTTCATTCCGTACTTCCAGCCCGTGGTGCATGGCGACAGTAAACAATGGTCGGGCGCCGAAGTGCTGATGCGCTGGAATCATCCCAAGGAAGGCCTGGTGCGCCCGGATCTGTTTATCCCGTTCGCCGAACACTCCGGACTCATTGTGCCGATGACCCGCGCGCTGATGCAGCAGACCGCCGCACTGCTTGGGCCACAGTCTGCGGGCTTTGCCACGCCGTTCCATATCGGCATCAACATTACCGCGAGCCATTGCCACGACCTGGAGCTGGTCGAGGACTGCAGGGAGTTTCTTGCGGCCTTCATGCCGGGCAGCATCAGCCTGGTTCTCGAGTTGACCGAGCGCGAGCTGATCGAACCGACTGACATCACCCGTCAACTGTTCGAACAGCTGCATTCTATGGGTGTGAAAATCGCGATCGACGACTTCGGGACCGGCCATTCAAGTCTCGGTTACTTGCGCAAATTCAATGTCGACTTCCTCAAGATCGATCAGAGCTTCGTCGCAATGATCGGTATTGACGCGCTCTCGCGGCATATTCTCGACACGATTATCGAACTCTCGGCCAAGCTGGATCTGGGTATTGTTGCCGAAGGTGTCGAAACTCAGGCGCAAGCCGAATACCTGACCGCTCATCACGTTAACTTCATGCAAGGCTATCTGTTTGGCAAACCCATGCCCGCCGCCGACTTCATCAACGCATTAAGTCACCATTAACTAAACGCGATTAAGCCGCGGCTGCCGATTCGGCGCACCAAATTGATACAAAAGACCGCTGTTGTTACATGAAGACAACAACAGGATTTACTCTGAGCGCATTAACTACTACAATTTTTTCAACCTGAGCAAGATTGGCAGGTGAGCCACTTATCACCGAGTCGCTTCAAGGCTCTTGGCTTACAGCTTTGTTTGCGGTTGGTATCAGCCAAATACACTATTGGAGTAAAGATATTGTCCAGACTCGCTGAATTTCGTGCAGCTGAAAAGGCCCTTCAGGAACAGCTCAAGCAGCTGGAGTCGCTGAAGAACGATGCCGGGCTGAAGAAAGAAATCGAATTCGAAGAAAAGCTCCAGGGGCTGATGAAAACCTACGGCAAAGGCCTGAAAGACATCATCGCCATTCTCGATCCGAACCCGGCAAAATCCGGTCTGCAAACCTCTGCAGCCCCTAAAACCCGCCGCGCACGCGTGGTCAAGGTTTATCACAACCCGCACACCGGTGAACTGATTGAAACCAAGGGTGGCAACCACCGTGGCCTGAAAGCCTGGAAGGAACAATACGGTGCAGCCACCGTTGATTCCTGGTTGCGCGGTTAATTCCACGCCAACAAAAAAGCCCTGCTCGATGCAGGGCTTTTTTATTGACAATATCTAACAAATGAAATGATTTTCATCGAGCAAGTTGAGATCGTCCTGTAACGTGCCGGCGGTAGAGCGCTAAAATATTTTGCGCCGCGATGTTGCGATCAGCGCCACGGTTAAACTTTGTGCTTAATCCGTTCGGGTATCTAACCGAGCGGCAATAGAACAGCGCGTTAAAGTTTCAGGCTGTTTCTCACCGCCACTATTTCTTCGGCGCTCGCTTTATAAACCTCGGCCTGTCCGGCATAGGAAAGAACGTACGCCTTATCCGCCTCGACCGCTGCCACCAAGGTTTGCGACAAAACATGCCGGCCGTTTTCGGTGATCGTGCAAGTGGTTTCCAGAGCAGACAAAGACCCCAGCGTCGCCGGGTGCACTTTGTTGCAGACGCTTTGATAACCGCCCTGGAAAAAGTCTTTCTGGATCGACTTGCGCATCTCCAGCAGCACGCCCTGCAAGTTGACCTGATGGCCGGCTTCTACCTGCGTCATGGTCAACTCCATCACCATCACCTGATTGCCATCGGCATCGTTTTTAACCGCCCGCTGCCGGGAAACCTGCGCTGATGCATCAGGCAGTGCTTCCACCTCCCAACCCGCCGGCCAGGTAATGCCGGGCTCGGCCGCCGATACGTCAGCGGCAGCAACAGAAAACGCAAAACAAACTAACAGGGGTTTGAACAGTCGGATCATTGCCGCACGCACTCGCAGATTGAGCGACAAAGTCTGAGCCCCGCCCGCGCGCAGGGCAAGTCCGCCCTTTCATTTGGCGATGCTGGCAGGCATGCGTATCATTGCGCCCATTCACTCGCCCATTGTTATTGGAGGGCCCATGAGCCTGCACGAACTGAACACTTTCCCCGGCGTCACCGCCACGCCAGACAGCGCAACCCGCAACTTCGTTTTCAACCACACCATGCTGCGTGTGAAAGACATCACCAAGTCCCTGGACTTCTACACCCGCGTACTGGGTTTCTCGCTGGTCGAGAAGCGCGATTTCGCCGAAGCTGAGTTCAGCCTGTACTTCCTCGCGCTGGTCGACAAGGCACAGATCCCGGCCGATGCCGCCGCACGAACCGAGTGGATGAAGTCGATCCCGGGCATTCTGGAACTGACTCACAACCACGGCACCGAGAACGATGCAGACTTCGCCTACCACAACGGCAACACCGATCCGCGTGGTTTTGGCCACATCTGCATTTCGGTGCCGGACATCGTTGCTGCGTGCGCACGTTTTGAAGAATTGGGTTGCGACTTCCAGAAACGCCTGACCGATGGCCGCATGAAGAGCCTGGCGTTTATCAAGGATCCGGACGGTTACTGGGTCGAAATCATCCAGCCAACCCCGCTGTAACTGACAGCCCTCTGTAGGAGTGAGCCTGCTCGCGATTGCGCTGTGTCAGGCCATGATGTTCTGAATGTGCCGCCGCAATCGCGAGCAGGCTCACTCCTACAATTGGATGTGTGTCAGGCATAAAAAACCCGTGATCGCTCACGGGTTTTTTCATTTCTGCCAGGACGTTTAAGCCGGAGCGGACGTGCGAATCAAGTGATCAAACGCACTCAACGAAGCCTTGGCGCCCTCGCCCACCGCAATCACGATTTGCTTGTACGGCACAGTCGTCACGTCACCAGCAGCAAAGATCCCCGGAATCGAAGTCTCGCCACGGTTATCGACAATGATCTCGCCACGCGGCGACAGCTCGATGGTGCCTTTGAGCCAGTCCGTGTTCGGCAGCAAACCGATCTGCACGAAGATCCCTTCCAGCTCGACCGTGCGCAGTTCGTCAGTGTTGCGGTCCTTGTAGCGCAGGCCGTTGACCTTCTGCCCGTCGCCAGTCACTTCAGTGGTTTGCGCACTGGTGACCACGGTAACGTTCTTGAGGCTGTGCAATTTGCGCTGCAATACGGCGTCGGCACGCAGTTGCACATCGAATTCCAGCAACGTTACGTGAGACACGATACCGGCCAGGTCGATCGCCGCTTCAACGCCGGAGTTACCGCCGCCGATCACCGCGACACGCTTGCCCTTGAACAACGGACCATCGCAGTGCGGGCAGTACGCCACGCCTTTGTTGCGGTAATCCTGCTCACCCGGGACGTTCATTTCACGCCAGCGCGCGCCGGTCGCCAGAATCACGCTTTTGGCTTTCAGGGTCGCACCGCTGGCAAAGCGGATTTCGTGCAGCTCGCCGTTCTTGCCCGGGATCAGCTTGTCGGCACGTTGCAGGTTCATGATGTCGACGTCGTACTGCTTGACGTGTTCTTCCAATGCCGTGGCCAGCTTCGGCCCTTCGGTTTCCTGCACGGAAATAAAGTTCTCGATGGCCATGGTGTCGAGCACCTGACCGCCGAAGCGTTCAGCGGCAACACCGGTGCGAATGCCTTTGCGAGCGGCATAGATGGCTGCCGAAGCACCGGCCGGGCCACCGCCGACGACCAGTACGTCGAAAGCGTCTTTGGCGCTGATCTTCTCAGCCTGACGCTCGATGGCGCCGGTGTCGAGTTTGGCGAGAATCTCTTCCAGGCCCATGCGGCCCTGGCCGAAGTTTTCGCCGTTCAAGTAGATGCTCGGCACGGCCATGATCTTGCGATCGTTGACTTCGTCCTGGAACAGCGCGCCGTCGATGGCGACGTGGCGGATGTTCGGGTTGAGCACGGCCATCAGGTTCAGCGCCTGGACCACGTCCGGGCAGTTCTGGCAGGACAGCGAGAAGTAAGTCTCGAAGCTGAACTCGCCTTTGAGCGAGCGAATCTGCTCGATCACTTCAACACTGGCTTTCGACGGGTGGCCGCCGACTTGCAGCAAGGCCAGTACCAACGAAGTGAATTCGTGGCCCATCGGGATACCGGCGAAACGCAGACTGATGTCAGCGCCCGGGCGGTTGATCGAGAACGATGGCTTGCGTGCATCGTCACCGCTGTCGATCAAGGTAATTTGGCTCGAAAGACTGGCAACGTCTTTCAGCAGTTCCAGCATTTCACGGGATTTCGCACCGTCGTCGAGGGAAGCAACGATCTCGATCGGCTGGGTGACCCGTTCCAGGTACGATTTCAACTGGGCTTTAAGATTGGCGTCCAACATACGGGCGATTTCCTTTATTTGAGGCGAAAAAAAGCCCGAGCGAATCTCGCCCGGGCATTTTTAGGGGGCGGTGCAGCGTACTTAAGAAGGTGCGGCGTACCGCCCTGAATTGCGTGTCACAGACTTAGATCTTGCCGACCAGGTCCAGGGACGGAGCCAGAGTGGCCTCGCCTTCTTTCCACTTGGCTGGGCAAACTTCGCCTGGGTGAGCAGCAACGTACTGAGCAGCCTTGATCTTGCGCAGCAGCTCGGAAGCGTCACGGCCAACGCCGCCATCGTTCAGTTCAACGATTTTGATCTGGCCTTCAGGGTTGATCACGAAGGTGCCACGGTCAGCCAGGCCCACTTCTTCGATCAGCACGTCGAAGTTGCGGGAGATGGCGTGGGTCGGGTCGCCGATCATGGTGTATTCGATTTTGCCGATGGCTGGCGAAGTGTTGTGCCAGGCAGCGTGGGCAAAGTGGGTGTCGGTGGAAACGCTGTAGATCTCTACGCCGAGTTTCTGGAAGGCAGCGTAGTTGTCAGCCAGGTCTTCCAGTTCGGTTGGGCAAACGAAGGTGAAGTCGGCTGGGTAGAAGAACACGACCGACCACTTGCCTTTCAGGTCAGCGTCCGAGACTTGAACGAAGTCGCCGTTTTTGAACGCGGTAGCTTTGAACGGTTTTACTTGGCTGTTGATGATAGGCATTGATGACTCTCCGTCAGGGTTGTGAATTCGATGGGTGAATCCTACCCACTCGCTCGACGGATGGCTCATTGGCAAACCTGATGCTGCTGATTTGTTTTCGCTATTAGCTGACTGTATTAATAGAAGAAAACGATATCTACGACGAAGCCGGGTTATCCGTAATCCGAGCCATCCCCTGGAATGGGCTGGCTTCAACATAGCGCATGGCGGACTTCATGTCCTTCCAGCCCACGTAGCTCATCAGGGATTTCAGATCCCAACCACTTTGATGGGCCCACGTCGCAAAGCCACGGCGCAAGGAGTGACTGGTGTAGTTTTCGGCAGCGATGCCGGCGCGCTGCAATGCCTGGCGCAATAAAGGGATGATGCTGTTGGCGTGCAGACCCTCCTCGCTCAGATTGCCCCAGCGGTCGATGCTGCGAAATACCGGGCCGCGCACCAGCGCCGCTTCGGTGATCCAGTCGATATAAGCCTGCACCGGGCACAGCTTGAGCAGCGCCGGGGCTTGATAGGTCTGCCCGAGGTTTTCCCGATCACCCTTGCTGCGTGGCAAATACAAGGTGATGCCTTTGCCAGCGTGCGCTTGCACGTGTTCGATTTGCAGGCGGCAGAGTTCGTCGCTGCGGAAGCCGCGCCAAAAGCCCAGCAGAATCAGTGCGCGATCACGGTAAGCCTTGAGCAGTAACGGACGATCCTGCTGCTCGCGCGCGATTTGCACTTCGTGCTCCAGCCAATCGATGACGCGCTGCAGATCCTGCAACTGCAGCGGCTCTGCCTGTTTTTCCTGCGCCGGATGCAGCGCCCTTATGCCCTTGAACACTTTGCGCACCACTGGCGACTTGGTCGGGTCGGCAAAGCCTTGGCTGTTGTGCCACTGCGCCAGCGCCGACAGACGCAGTTTCAAGGTGTTAATCGAAAGCTCGCCCGCGTGCGCCACCAGATACCGCGCAACGCTATCGGCGGTGGCCGGCAGGAACCCACCCCACTTCACTTCGAAATGCTCGATGGCCGCGCGATAGCTACGGCGCGTGTTGTCACGGGTGGCGGCTTGCAGATAGCGATCCAGATCGCTCATGGGCTGTTTTCTCGCTGGCGTACTGATACAGGGATGCAGATGTGCATTTTGCCGTCTGACACTGGGTAATACCAGTATATCCCGTGTCTTTAATTTCAAAGGTTTACCTTTATTTTCAGGATGGTACACTGCGTACTTTAGTGGCATGTACCACAGTACGAAACCGTAGGAGATGACATGGCCCGTGGCGGCATTACCAAAGCACTGGTGCAGATTGCGCGCACAGCAATCCTGGCGCGCGGCGAACACCCAAGCATCGATGCAGTACGCATCGAAATGGGCAACACCGGCTCGAAAACCACGATCCATCGCTATTTGAAGGAGCTGGACGACGGCGCTCAACCGATCGAAGCCTCAGCAGAACCCATCGACGATGAGTTGACCGCCCTCGTCTCCCGTCTCGCTCAGCGCTTGAAAGAGCAGGCGCAGGAGCCCATCGAACAGGCTCGCGAGCAGTTCGAAGAACAGCGTGAGGCGCTGGAATCAGAGTTGAAGCAAGTTCGTCAGGCGCTGGAAAAAATCGAGCACGAGCACGGCATTCAAGGCGCTGCGCTGGAGCGCGAGTCCGAAGCACTGAACAACACGCGCTCGATGTTGCAGACCGAACAAACTCGCAACGCCGGGTTGAACCAGGCATTGGCGGACTTTGAATTGCGCTTGCAGGACAAGGACGAGCAGATCCGCTCGCTGGAAGAAAAGCATCTGCACGCTCGCGATGCGCTGGAACACTACCGCAACGCCACCAGAGAACAGCGCGAACAGGAGCAGAGTCGCCACGAAAGCCAGGTGCAGCAGATTCAGGCAGAACTGCGTCAGGCGCAGCAAAGCGCACTGGTTCGCCAGGACGAAATCACCCAACTGCATCGTGACAACGAACGCCTGCTGACCGAAAACCGTGGCACCCTGCGCGAACTGAACCTGATGCAGGATCAGCTCAAGCAAAGCAATCAGCGTCAAGATCAATTGCTGGAACAGGCGACGCGCGTCGACAGCGAGCGCACCCTCCTCCAGGAGCGTTTGCGCGTGGCCACCCTGGAAAGCCAGACACTCAAGCTGAACGTCGAGGAGCAGACGCTGCTCAATCAGTCGCTGGAAAAGGCATTAAGCAACGCTCAGACGAGCCTGGAAGAAAGCCAACGTCTGGCCGCTACCGTTGCGGCAGCGCCAGACTCAGCCAAACCGAAGGACGCTTAAGCGCCGACCGGCGTACGCATGGTTACAAACTCTTCGGCGGCCGTCGGGTGTACCCCGATCGTGTCGTCGAAGTCACGCTTGGTCGCGCCAGCCTTCAGGGCAATCGCCAGGCCTTGGACGATTTCGCCAGCGTCCGGGCCGACCATGTGGCAGCCGAGAACTTTGTCGGTCTTGCCGTCGACTACCAGCTTCATCAGCGTCTTTTCCTGACACTCGGTCAAGGTCAACTTCATCGGGCGGAAGCGGCTCTCGAAAATCACCACGTCGTGACCAGCCTCGCGCGCCTCTTCTTCGGTCAAACCGACTGTACCGATGTTCGGCAGGCTGAACACTGCGGTCGGGATCATCTTGTAATCCACTGGACGGTATTGCTCAGGCTTGAACAGACGACGCGCTACGGCCATGCCTTCCGCCAATGCCACTGGCGTCAGCTGCACTCGACCGATAACGTCGCCCAGCGCCAGAATGGACGGCTCAGTAGTCTGGTACTGATCATCGACCTTGATGAAGCCTTTGTCGGTGAGCTGCACATCGGTGTTTTCCAGTCCGAGATTGTCGAGCATCGGACGGCGACCGGTCGCGTAGAAAATGCAATCCGCCTCCAGCTCGCGACCATCCTTGAGAGTGGCTTTGAGGCTGCCATCGGCCTGTTTATCGATGCGCGCGATGTCGGCATTGAATTGCAGATCCAAACCGCGCTTGGTCAGTTCTTCCTGCAAATGTTTGCGCACCGAACCATCGAAACCGCGCAGGAACAGATCACCGCGATACAGCAGCGTGGTGTTCGCGCCGAGACCATGGAAAATCCCGGCGAACTCGACTGCGATGTAACCGCCGCCAACCACCAGCACACGTTTTGGCAGTTCTTTGAGGAAGAACGCCTCGTTCGAACCGATCGCATGCTCGCGCCCCGGAATCTCCGGAATCTGTGGCCAGCCGCCGGTGGCGATCAGAATGTTATTCGCGGTAAAGCGCTCACCATTCACCTCAACCTCATGCGGGCCGACAATCTTCGCGTGCGCTTCATGCAAGGTCACGCCACTGTTGACCAGCAAATTGCGATAAATGCCGTTGAGGCGATTAATCTCGCGATCCTTGTTGGCAATCAGCGTCGCCCAGTCAAAATTCGCCTCACCCAGGCTCCAGCCAAAACCGGACGCCTGCTCAAAGTCTTCGGCGAAATGCGCGCCGTACACCAGCAACTTTTTCGGCACACAGCCGACGTTGACACAGGTCCCGCCCAGATAACGGCTCTCCGCCACCGCCACTTTCGCGCCAAAACCGGCCGCAAAACGCGCAGCGCGCACACCGCCGGAACCGGCGCCAATCACATAAAGGTCAAAATCGTAAGCCATTTCTATCTCCTCGGCAGGGGATCAGCATACCTGCAGATGCTCATTGAGCAAGCCTCTGCCGTTATGCCGATGACCAATGCCGAGGGTTCGAGCAGCAAGCTTTTGATCAGCGACATTCTGCGGACTGAGCCTTTGGTAACCGCAGCGTACGCCAGGCGATCAAAACCGCTATGAATGCCAAACCGAAAGCAACCCACGATACCAATGCAATTGCGCCTTCAAATGCACTTCCCGCCTGCTGCATTAACTGTTGCGCTTGATCCCCCGCCAACCCCGTCGCCACATGATTAGCGCCAGCCAGCGTTTCACTTGCCAGCATCGTCTGGGCATTGCTCAAAAACGCTGGAAGCTGCAAGTCTGCGCGATAGTGAGCCGTAACCAGGCCGCCAAGCAGCGTCGTCCCCAAAACGACGCCTACCTCATAGGCTGTTTCACTGATAGCGGAAGCTGCACCTGCCTTAGCTGGGGGCGCCGCCGACAAAATCACGTCATTGGAAACCGTAGTGATCGCGCCCACTCCGATATTCAGCAACGCGAACGCCGCAACCAATACCGCAAGACTACTGCCCATGCTGGCCACAAGTAAAAACGCCGCAGCGGCGAAGGCCACCAGAATCGGTATCAGCACATGCACAGGCATACGCTGAGCGACCGGGACGACCGCCATTCCAACCACAATCGCCATGATTTGGCCCGGCACCAACGCCAGGCTCGCACTCAAAGGCGACATCTGCAGGACAATCTGCAAAAACTGAGTGGTGAAGAAAACAAAACCGACGAGGAACGCAAGACTCATCAAATTGATCAGAACAGCCCCGCTGAAAGTCCCGTTGCGGAACAGAGTCATATCCATCAGCGGCACCGGAAGACGTAACTGGCGCCGGACAAAAATCCAGCCCGCCAATACGCCGACCAGAACGGCCCCCAGCACGACCCCGTCAACACCTTCACTGGCGGCATGTTTGATGCCGTAAACGATACCACCCAAGGCGACCATCGACTGAAGAATGCTGATCGGATCCAAGGGCCCAGATGCATCACGCTCCGACTCAGGAAGCAATAGCGGACCCAACACCAACAGCGGAATCAGAACGGGTACCGCCAACAGAAAAATAGCGCCCCAATCAAAGAACTGCAGCAACACTCCGCCCACCAAAGGCCCCAGAGCCGAACCAACGGTCAATGTCGTGGCCCAGATCGCGACAGCCAGCCTGCGCTCCTCTCGATCCTCAAACACCGAACGTATCAATGCCAATGTGGAAGGCATCAGCATCGCCCCGAAAATCCCCATGCAGGCACGCCCGATGATCAACTGCAAGGCCGTCTCGGAATAAGCGGTCAGCACCGATACCACAGCAAATCCGAGCGAGCCGATAAGCAGCAACTTGCGGTGCCCGACCCGATCTCCCAGACTTCCCATGGACACCAGCAGTCCGGCGAGCACCAACGAGTAGGCGTCGATCATCCACAGTTGTTGACTGGCACTCGGGCGCAAAGCTTCGGCGATTTTGGGTAATGCGAAACCCAGTACGGTGTTATCAACGGTTACCAGTAGCACTGGCAACATCAATACACTCAAGCCAAACCAACGCATAGATTTTGCGCTGTGTGTAACCTCACGGGTAAGCGGCACTGGCAAATTCCTTATGCTGCGATCTTGATTCCGCGGACTCATGCAAACAGCCGCGCAAGGTTTACCTGCGCACATCCATGGCGAGGCTTGATGAGTTCAACAGCGAAGAGCCGCGCTAGCAATTACTCATTTGTTTCATATTACAACTCGGAAATTTTCTTCCATGTGCGAACCCTTACGCGTGGATACACACTTTTTTCGGCGCAAAAAAAAGCCCCGAACCAGTCGGGGCGTTTTTTGACGTTTACACCAATGACACAATGCAAAGTCACTACAAACCAATCAAGCGCTCTTAGTAAGCCTTGCCAGTCTTGTAGAAGTTCTCGAAGCAGAAGTTGGTCGCTTCGATGTAGCCTTCAGCACCACCGCAGTCGAAACGCTTGCCTTTGAACTTGTAGGCCATGACGCAGCCGTTCTGGGCTTGTTTCATCAGGGCGTCGGTGATCTGGATCTCGCCGCCTTTGCCTGGCTCGGTTTGTTCGATCAGGTCGAAGATGTCCGGGGTCAGGATGTAACGACCGATGATCGCCAGGTTCGACGGCGCGTCTTCCGGCTTTGGCTTCTCGACCATGCTGTGCACGCGATAGATGTCGTCGCGGATCATTTCGCCAGCGATTACGCCGTACTTGCTGGTTTCCTCTGGATCGACTTCCTGGATGGCGATGATCGAGCAGCGGAACTGCTTGTACAGCTTGACCATTTGGGTCAGTACGCCGTCGCCGTCGAGGTTGACGCACAGGTCGTCCGCCAGTACCACGGCGAACGGTTCGTCACCGATCAGCGGACGACCGGTCAGGATCGCGTGGCCCAGGCCTTTCATTTCGGTCTGACGGGTGTAGGAGAACGAGCACTCGTCGAGCAGTTTGCGGATACCGACCAGGTATTTCTCTTTGTCGGTGCCTTTGATCTGGTTTTCCAGCTCGTAGCTGATGTCGAAGTGGTCTTCCAGCGCGCGTTTGCCACGACCGGTCACGATGGAGATTTCAGTCAGGCCAGCGTCCAGAGCTTCTTCAACGCCGTACTGGATCAGTGGCTTGTTTACCACCGGCAGCATTTCTTTGGGCATGGCTTTAGTCGCTGGCAGGAAGCGAGTACCGTAACCGGCTGCTGGGAACAAGCATTTCTTGATCATATAAGTCCTTGAAAAGGCTGTGTGTACGAGTTTCGGCGCAGTCTAATCAGGCGGCGTGCACCTTACAATGCCCCGCACTGGCTAACCGATGCCATCATAGAGAAATATTCTCGCCGATAGTTCCGTTGGCGCCCTCAGGCAGCGAAATCAGCTTAGCCCAAAGATGCCGCCAAACTGCATCACCATACGCGCATCGCCCCCCAATGCGAGCATTTGCCGGTATCATGGCGCCTTTGAACCAGCGAACGAGACAGATAGATGGCCGCGGTAAAAATCGTCAACGGGTATGTGATCGACAAAAAAGACGGCAAGTGGGCGCTGACCACGAGCAACGGCGAGCACATCGCCGGCCCCTTCGACAGCGAGCAAATGGCGACTGATGTGGCATCGGTGTTTACCGACACGCCTGCGTCGGCGAAGCGTCGTGGTAAAGATCAGGACTGATCAAGGCGACACGCCCCCAGCCCTGCCCATGTGCAGGGCTTTTTTGTACCCGCGTGCAAACAAGTGGCCAATCGCTATAACCTTTTCACACCGGCGCTGTCAGAGCGTCTAGTCCCCCACGCTGAAGACGACATAACCATGAACATGAATAAATTGCTGCCCCTTCTTGCGGTACTGGCGCTGAGCGGCTGCGCGACCTCAGAGACCACTTACCTGAACAACGGCGAACAGGGCCTGTCCATCGATTGCTCGGGCGAGGCCAACTCGTGGGCCACCTGCTACGAAAAGGCAGATGCCTCCTGCGCCGGTACCGGGTATCGCATCGTCGGGACTGACGGTACGCCGCAGCCCAAGGAAAGCGACAAAACCCTCGGCGTCGACGTCGGCAATTACAAAAACCGCAGCGTCGTCGTGGTCTGCAAATAGCCGTTACATGTGGATTTCGGCGAACTTGATCCCCAGGCCGCGCACGACTTCGATCAAGTCGTCGAGCCGGTTGAAGGATTCGACTTCGTCGTTATCGTCGACCAGGAAGTAACTGCGCCCGGCGCTTTTCTTGAAAAAAACGATCCACTCCCCCGGATTCGCGGGGTTTTGAATCACATGGGTGGCAGAGATCAGGCCCTCTACGTGGCGCTCCCGTACTTGCTCTCGCTTCATCGCGACTCCATAAAGAAAAATGCCGCCACAGCAGGACTGTGACGGCATCGATGCTGATAACTGAAGAGTCTATCAGCCAGAAATGCAGGCATTGGCAGCGTTACGCACATCGCGCGGGCGCACAGGTACGTTGGACATACGCTCATGCAGCTTGATGCTGCTGCCGCCAGAGCGGTCTTCGATATCAAAGACCGCGGCCGGGCCGGAAGACAGTTTGCCCGGGACGATTACCCGAACCCCGTCCTTGTGCGGCTGCAACTGCAACGCGCCACGGCTGTCCGCGAGCTTTTCGGCCAGGCACTGCGCATATTCATGGGGTTTCTTACCGGAGATCACGCTCATGGTCGGCAGCGTTTCATTGATTTCGGAAACACTCGCGCAACCACCCATAGCCAGAATCAACGGCACACACACCACACCCCACTTCATACAAAACCTCCGTTAAAGACCGTCCGACAGCACAAATGCCGTTTTTCTCCGGGGCCTTCTGCATTTAACCCGCATCCGATTGCGAATATCTGTTCAAAATTGTCAAACCAACGCCCGACGGCCAGATAATAACCCGTGCGGGCTGATAAACTGCGCCCAATCGACAAGCTATCGTTTTGATTTTGTAGAAAAAGCCCTTCTGGAGGCGCCCATGAAATTTATTCACCAGCGCGAGCACCTCAACGAAGACGACATCGTCGTCATCCAATGCTCGCAAATGTGCAACATCCGTCTGATGAACGACGCCAATTTCCGCAGCTTTAAAAATGGCGGTCGCCACACTTATCACGGCGGCGCTTTCGACACGTTTCCGGCCCGCATCACTGCACCGAGCACCGGTTTCTGGAACATCACCATCGACACCGTCAACCGTCGCCCGATCAGCGTTACGCGCAAACCGACGTTGACCCACTCGATCAAGATCATCCGTCGCTCCAGCACCAAACTCAGCTGAGCCGCCCCGCCCATTCAGACAGGTAAGCATGACCGTGGCCCAAACGACCAAATACGTCATCAAGTACAAGCTCAACGGTGAGCGCCGTTTCGAGTTCGCGCAACTGGTAAACGGCACCGAAGCAGAAGCCAAGGCCGAGCTCGACAAACTCCATGATCCGCAAGACGTCATCAGCGATATCGCCGTCAGCAAAGCCCTGTAACACCCCGTCGGGGAGTTCGACCGCAAGCGGCGGAGTGTTCTGCCGCAACGCTAAGCCCAGACTGACCGCCTCGACCTTGAGTCAAGGAATCAGCATGTCGATGTCCCCTTCCCGGCTGGAAACGCTCGATTGGGCAAACCTGGAACACCAGCTGGATCAGCACGGCTGCGTCATTATTCGCTCGCTACTGGAGCGCAAGGTGTAATCGACGGCCAATACCGGTGACCCTGTGTCACTGCGTCAGTCGCCTGACAGTGACAATCGGCATACCCTAGGCATCATCTTTCACGACGCTTTGTGACTAGCATGCAACCGAGCAATTTCGATCTATTCGCCGACCACGAACCCGAGCAGCAACCGCGCGCCGAGCAAATTGGCGAACAGTCGTGGCTGCTGCGCGGTTTTGCCCTGCCGTTGATCGAGCAACTGTTGCCCACGCTGGAGTCGATTCTGCTCGCAGCGCCCCTGCGTCACATGATGACGCCGGGCGGTTTCAGCATGTCAGTGGCCACCAGCAGTTGTGGGGCGCTGGGCTGGATCACTGATCGCACTGGCTATCGCTATTCAAGTGTCGATCCGCTGAGCGGATTGCCATGGCCGGCGTTGCCGCCAGTGTTTGCCGAGCTGGCTCATTCGGCGGCGGCACGCGCAGACTTTGCCGGGTTCGACGCCGATTCCTGCCTGATCAACCGATATGTCCCAGGCGCCAAGATGTCATTGCATCAAGACAAAGACGAAAAGGCCTACGCAGCACCGATCGTTTCGCTGTCGCTCGGGTTACCGGCGATGTTTCTGTTTGGCGGTTTCAATCGCAGTGACAAAAGCCAGCGTATTGCGCTGCTGCATGGAGATATGGTGATCTGGGGCGGCGTTGACCGTTTGCGCTTCCATGGCGTGTTGCCGATCAAGCAAGGTCGACACCCGCGCCTCGGCGAACAGCGGATCAACCTGACCTTCCGCGTTGCAGGATAAATACAAAAGGATCGCCGGCAGAGTTTGACCGCAAGGCCCGGAGTGTTGCGTCCCGCCCCGCTGGTTAACCTGAATCAAACAGGCCAACGGACTACCGCTCATGAAAACGCTTTCGACCACCCTTAACATCGAAGACGATCCACGCTGGGCCGCCGTGACTGCCCGGGACCCTCGGGCAGACGGGCAGTTTGTCTATGCGGTCAAAACCACCGGCATCTATTGCCGCCCAAGCAGCCTCGCACGCTTGCCGAAGCCGCAGAATGTCGAGTTTTTCGACACCGCCGAACAGGCCGAGGCAGCGGGTTACCGGCCGAGCAAGCGCGCCGGCAAGGATCAAAGTGAAGTCGCCGCGCAGCATGCCGCGACCGTAGCGACGGCCTGCCGCCAGATCGAATCTGCCGAGACGTTACCTTCGCTCAATCAACTGGCCGACACCGCCGGACTGAGCCCGTTTCACTTCCACCGCATATTCAAAGCCGCCACCGGCCTCACACCCAAAGGCTATGCCGCCGCCCATCGCTCGCGCAAAGTGCGCGAACGCTTGGCTGACGGTGGTTCAGTGACGGATGCGTTGTATGACGCGGGATTCAATTCCAACAGCCGATTTTACGAGGCAGCCGATCACGTGCTGGGCATGAAACCCGGCGACTATCGCGCTGCCGGGCAAAACAACGACATTCGTTTCGCCGTCGGCCAATGCTCGCTAGGGGCGATTCTGGTCGCGCAAAGCGAACGCGGGGTGTGCGCAATTCTGCTGGGCGATGATCCGCATCAACTGGTCTGCGATCTGCAGGATCAATTTCGCAAGGCGAATCTGATCGGCGCCGATGACGGTTTTGAGCAGTTGATTGCCAAGGTCGTAGGTTTTGTCGAAGCGCCGGCGATTGGCCTGGATTTGCCTCTGGATGTCCGTGGCACGGCGTTTCAGGAGCGCGTGTGGCAAGCGCTGCGGGAAATCCCCGCTGGCAGCACTGCCAGTTACGCCGACATTGCCCAACGCATCGGCGCCCCAACGTCCATGCGTGCCGTGGCCCAGGCGTGTGGCGCCAACCGGCTGGCCGTGGCGATCCCCTGCCATCGCGTGGTGCGCAGTGACGGCAATCTATCCGGCTATCGCTGGGGTGTTGAGCGCAAACGTCAGTTGCTTGAGCGTGAGCTGACTTAGCGAATACCGATATGGACCGCGACTGACTCGGGGCCGGTGTAGCTTTCGAAATCAGTCGCGTAGCGTCGTTGAATTTGTGGGTTGGCCTCGAAGAACGTCCAGATCTTGCCCCAGGTGGCAATCACCGCATCAGGCAACGGCCCCTGCGCCTCGAACACCAGATAGTCGCCTGCTTCAATGGTGACTGACTGGAAATCCAAAGAGGCCTCATCCACCGCAACACCCGCCGTGACATCGAATGCGCCAGAGGCGTCGGACTCATAAGCCGAATACACGCCGTAGATCGGAGAACCGGCGCGTTTGCCGGGAATACCCTCGGCCAAGCCCTTAGCGAAAAACTCACCCCACATCGGGTCAATCTTCGCTGTTCCAGGGTTGGGTTCTACTGCATTGGTCGTGCGCACACGCAGACCCGAGACCGTGAACGCGTCGATCTGCTGTCGTTTCAAGTCCATCGAAAAATCCGCTCCCTGCTGATTGAGTGCGGCTGTGCAGCGCCGCGATGGCGATTACTGTGTCAGCGATTGACGTCTACCACAACCCGTCCGCGCAGCTGTCCCGCGAGCAGTTTTGGCGCTGCGTCGATCGCTTCGCTCAAGGCGATTTCGTGACTGATCAATGACAACAAGGCGAAGTCCAGATCCCTGGCCAAACGGTCCCAGGCGTGCAAACGTCGCGCCTTTGGCTGGGTGACACTATTAATCCCGGCCAGCGTAACGCCACGCAAAATGAACGGCGCCACGGACGCCGGAAAATCCATGCCCTGAGCCAGACCGCACGCAGCAACCGTGCCTTCGGCGCGGGTACTGGCGCAGGCATTCGCCAGCGTGTGGCTGCCAACAGAGTCGATCACCGCCGCCCAGCGCTCTTTGGCCAAGGGTTTGCCCGGCTCGGACAACGTGGCGCGATCAATGATTTCGCTGGCGCCCAATTGCCGCAAGTATTCATGCTCGGCGACCCGGCCAGTGGACGCTACCACGCGATAGCCGAGCTGGCTGAGCAGTGCGATGGCGAAACTGCCGACCCCGCCATTGGCGCCCGTGACCAGCACCTCGCCCTGATCCGGCGTCACGCCGTTGCGCTCGAGCGCCAGAATGCACAGCATCGCCGTATAACCCGCCGTGCCGATGGCCATCGCTTGCGCTGCGGTAAAGGCTTTGGGCAACGGGATCAACCAGTCGCCATTGAGCCGGGCTTTCTGTGCCAACCCGCCCCAATGGTTTTCGCCCACTCCCCAACCATTGAGCAGGACTTGGTCGCCGACTTTATAGTCCGGGTGCGAGCTGACCTCGACCGTTCCGGCCAGATCGATCCCCGGCACCATCGGAAACTTGCGCACCACCGGACTGCTGCCGGTAATCGCCAGACCATCCTTGAAATTCAGCGTGCTGTAGGCGACGCGCACCGTTACATCGCCTTCGGGCAACTGATCGTCATTGAGTTGCTGAAGATTGGCGCGATAACCGCTGTCGTCTTTGTCGATCACAATGGCATTGAACATGATGGCCTCGCAGGACGGATTTTCAGAATGTCGTGCGTTGAAATACCACATCGCAACACATTGCCACACTCGACTTTCTGCCAATCCGCGAATCGACCGGGTATTTCCATGACGGGCGACTATGCTTTTTCGACGACCGTGGATTCGCGGTTTTTTCCCAGGCAAACGGTCTGTCGATGGAGCTGACAATGTCTTACCCGCGTGCGCTGTTCATGATGTTGATGGTGGGTCTGCTGAGCATTGGCAATACTTGGGCGGCGCCTGCCAGCAAGGCTACCGAGGCGGCACCGAGCGAGCCGGCCTGGCCTCAGGTCATCACCAGCGGCAAGGCCAAACTGACGTTGTACCAGCCGCAACTCGACAGTTGGGATGGCTACACCCTGAACGCGCGCGCCGCCGTCGAAGCCAGTGGTGCCGATGGCAAATCCACCTACGGTATCGTCCAGTTCAGTGCCCACACACTCGTCGACAAGGCCACGCGCTGGATCGCGCTCGACCAGTACAAGATCATCAAGGCGGATTTCCCGGCGGATGCCAGTCAATCGCAGACCTGGCTCGCGGCCCTGCAGAAAGACGCCGACAGTCGCAAGAAAACCATTTCGCTGGATCAACTGGAAGCGGCCGTCGGCGTGCTCTCGGCAGAACAGAAAGCCGACAGCGCGCCACTGGAAAATACCCCGCCCACCATTGTCAGTTCCGATGTCCCGGCGCTGCTGGTGTACATCGATGGCGATGCGGCCTATCGGCCTGTCGAAGGCACCGACTTGCAGCGAGTGATCAACACGCGTCCGCTGCTGCTCAAGGATGCGCAAGGCAAACACTATCTGCATGTCTTCGATGGCTGGATGGTTGCCGACCGATTGAACGGTGATTACGCCCGCCTGCCCTCGCCACCGGCTGATCTGGAGCAAGCCAAACAGGCCGCGATCAAGAGTCGGCAAGTCGACTTGCTGACCGGTCAGAGTGATCCCAAAGACAAGGTGCCCAGCCTGGCCAAACCGCCGCAACCGAAAATTTTCATCGCCACCACACCTACCGAACTGCTCGTCACCGATGGTGCCGCGCAATGGTTGCCGATTCAGGGCACCCGCCTGTTGTACGTGAGCAACACCACCGGACACATCTTCAAGGAGATTGGCGACCAGAACAGTTACGTGCTGATCTCCGGGCGCTGGTTTCGCGCCAATGACATGAATGGGCCATGGACGTTTACCTCGGCGGATAAACTGCCTGCAGATTTCGCCAACATTCCCGATGACAGCCCGAAAGAGAACGTCAAAGCCTCAGTCGCCGGCACCCCGCAAGCCAAGGAAGCCGCTATTGCTGCGACGATTCCACAGACTTCGGCGATCAAGAAAAGCGCTGTGAAAATGACCGCGCCACAGTTCGATGGCGAGCCACAACTCAAAGCCATCAACAGCACGCCATTGCAATACGTGGTCAACAGCGCCACGCCGATTATCCGCGTCGACAACGACAGTTGGTACGCGGTCGAAAACGGTATCTGGTTCACCTCCACCACGGTCAACGGACCATGGGTTGTGGCCAGTGTCGTGCCGGCGGTGATCTACTCGATTCCGCCAAGCTCGCCCATGCATTACCTCACCTACGTCAAAGTCTACGAGGCCAGCGGCGACACCGTAGTGGTCGGTTACACCCCCGGTTACCAAGGTTCGAATCTGGACCCGGCCACCGGCGTCGTGGTCTATGGCACCGGTTATCCGTATACGCCGTGGGTGGGTAACGTCTGGTATGGGCCGCCCGTTACTTACGGCTTCGGTGTCGCCATCCGCTACACACCCTGGACAGGCTGGACGTTCGGTTTCGGTTTCGGCTGGAGCTGGGGCGGCAGCACGGTCGCGATGGGTTGGGGATGGGGCGCCTATCCGTGGTGGGGCAATTACGGCTGGGGTTACGCCTGGGGCCCGCACTTGTATCCCGCGCCGCTGGCGTGGGGCGGCGCGGCTTACGGTTATCACGGTGGCGCAGTGGCCTGGGGGCCCGGCGGCTGGGCAGGCACCACCGGCAATATTTATCATCAGTGGGGAGATCGAGCGACTGTCAGCCGCTACGGCGCGGGTTATAACGCCTGGACGGGCAATCGCTGGGCCGGTCAGGTCGGTTCCTCCTACAACTCGCGCACCGGGGTCGCCGCTGCCGGGCAACGTGGCGCAGTGCACAACGTCTACACCGGTAACTACGCCGCCGGGCGCAGCGGTGAAGTGGTCGGCCCGAACGGTGGGGCCATCGCCGGTGGCCGCGTGACTGCGGGAAATGTGCGCAACGGTACGCAAGTGACGGCCAATCGCGGCGCGGTCTACAACCCCAACACCGGCAACACCACGCAATTTGGCGGCATTCATGGACGCAACGGCGGTGCCGCGCACATCGGTGACAACGTTTACGCCGGCCACGATGGCAACGTGTACAAGAAGACCGACAACGGTTGGCAGTCAATGGTCGGGGGCGGCGGCACACGAACAGCACCGATCAACAACAATGCGCAATTGCAGAACCTCAACCGTGAATCCGCTGCACGCAATTTTGGTAACCAGCGCACCAACAACTTTCACAACTCTTCGCAATTCATGAACCATTCTTTTGGCGGCGGTGGAGGTGGCGGCTTTCACCGCCGCTGAAAACCTGAACAACAGGTTCTGAATTTCGAACTGGCCCTGAGCCGGGTTTTACTGCTAAAAAACCGGCTCTGCCCGTTTCGTTGTTCGGAGAACCGCTGTCATGAGCCAATGGCCAGATACCCGCATTCTTGATCTTCTCGGCATCGAGTTGCCGATCATTCAGGCGCCGATGGCCGGTGCAACGAACGCATCCATGGTGATCGCCGTGTGCAACGCCGGTGGCCTCGGTTCGATGCCGGCGGCGATGCTGAGTATCGAGCAATTGCGCGAAGCCCTGCAGACCATTCGCCAACACACCACCAAACCGTTCAACGTCAATTTCTTCTGCCATCAGCCCCCAGCGGCGGATGAGCAACGCGCGAGTGCCTGGAAGAATCTGCTGGAACCTTACTACCGTGAACTGGGCGTCGATTTTGATGCGCCGACGCCGGTGTCCAACCGCGCGCCATTCGATGCGGCGGCATGCGAAGTGCTGGAAGAGTTTCGCCCGCAGGTGGTGAGTTTCCACTTCGGTCTGCCGGAGCAATCCTTGCTCGATCGAGTCAAGGCCACGGGAGCGAAAATTTTGTCCTCGGCCACCACTGTCGAAGAAGCCGTATGGCTGGAGCACAACGGTTGTGATGCGATCATCGCCATGGGCTATGAGGCTGGCGGTCATCGCGGGATGTTTCTCAGTGAAGATTTGAGCAGCCAGGTCGGCACGTTTGCGCTGCTGCCGCAGGTCGTCGATGCTGTGAGTGTGCCGGTGATTGCCGCCGGGGCTATTGCTGATCCTCGGGGTGTCGCGGCAGCATTCATGTTGGGCGCAGCGGCGGTGCAAGTGGGCACGGCGTATCTGTTCACGCCAGAAGCGAAGGTCAGTGCCGCGCATCACCAGGCTCTGCGTTCTGCCAAAGAAAGTGAAACCGCCATCACCAATCTTTTTACCGGCCGCCCGGCGCGGGGTATTCTCAACCGCGTGATGCGCGAGCTGGGCCCGATGTCGCCGGCGGCACCGGCCTTTCCGTTAGCTGGAGGCGCGTTGATGCCGTTGCGGGCGAAAAACGAATCGCAGTTTGCCAACCTCTGGGCCGGTCAGGCGTTCACCTTGGGCCGCGATGTCGGCAGCGCGGAGCTGACCCGGCAATTGGCCGAGGGTGGACTGCAGAAACTGACTCAGGGTCAAGAGCGATCACGATGAGCGATGCCACCCCTGTTGGCATTGCTTAAAGCAACACTTTCCGTTTAGCGGCATTTCGCTATATATTTCGCTATATAGCGATTTCACCCCTCGCATCGGGCGGTCCACCTCCAACAATAACTGCCCTCTGCACACGCCAACAACGGAGCTGTTACATGACCATTCGTGCCTCACGTTTTGCCCCTACCTGCCTGGCCACCTTGTTGGCGGTGTTTGCCGTCGGTGCCGCCCAGGCTGATGAAGTGCAAGTGGCTGTCGCAGCCAACTTCACCGCACCGATCCAGGCGATCGCCGCCGATTTCGAAAAAGACACCGGGCACAAACTGGTCGCAGCCTACGGCGCCACCGGTCAGTTCTACACCCAGATCAAAAACGGCGCGCCGTTTGAAGTGTTCCTCTCGGCAGACGACACCACTCCGGAAAAACTCGAGAAGGAAGGCGATACCGTCAAAGGCTCGCGCTTCACTTACGCCATCGGCACCCTGGCGCTGTGGTCGGCGAAAGAAGGTTACGTTGACGCCAAAGGCGAAGTTCTGAAAAAGAACGAATACCAGCACCTGTCTATCGCCAATCCAAAAGCGGCGCCATACGGTCTGGCTGCCACCCAAGTGCTGGAAAAGCTCAAGCTGACCGAAGCAACCAAAACCAAAATCGTTGAAGGCCAGAACATCACTCAGGCCTACCAGTTTGTTTCCACCGGTAACGCCGAGCTGGGCTTCGTTGCTCTGTCGCAGATCTTCAAGGATGGCAAAGTCACCAGCGGCTCGGCGTGGATCGTGCCGGCCAGCATGCACGACCCGATCAAACAGGACGCGGTAATCCTCAACAAAGGCAAAGACAACGCCGCCGCCAAGGCTCTGGTTGAATACCTCAAAGGTCCGAAAGCCGCGGCGGTGATCAAGTCTTACGGCTACCAGCTCTAAATGTCGCTGACGAGTGCCGATTTCGCGGCGATCTGGCTGACCCTGAAACTGGCGTCCCTGACCACCGCGATCCTGCTGGTGGTCGGCACTCCGATTGCCCTGTGGTTGTCGCGCACCCGTTCCTGGTTGCGCGGCCCGATCGGGGCGATCGTCGCCCTGCCCCTCGTGTTGCCGCCGACCGTGATCGGCTTTTACCTGCTGTTGATGATGGGCCCGCACGGCTTTCTCGGCCAGTTCACCCAATGGCTGGGCCTGGGCACCCTGACGTTCAGCTTCACTGGGCTGGTAATCGGTTCGGTGATCTATTCCATGCCGTTCGTGGTGCAACCGTTGCAAAACGCGTTCTCGGCAATCGGCACCCGCCCACTGGAAGTGGCCGCGACCTTGCGCGCCAATCCATGGGACACTTTTTTCAGCGTGATTCTGCCGCTCGCTCGGCCTGGGTTTGTGACAGCGGCGATCCTCGGGTTCGCGCACACCGTCGGTGAATTCGGCGTCGTGCTGATGATCGGCGGCAACATCCCCGACAAGACTCGCGTGGTTTCGGTGCAGATCTACGATCACGTCGAAGCCATGGAATACGCGCAAGCGCACTGGCTGGCCGGTGCGATGCTGGTGTTTTCGTTCCTGGTGTTGCTGGCGCTGTACTCCAGCCGCAAGACTCGCGCTGGCTGGAGCTGATCGATGATCGATGCACGTCTGCAACTGGCTTATTCCGGCTTCAACCTCGACGTCGACCTGCACTTGCCGGGCCGCGGCGTCTCCGCGCTGTTCGGCCATTCCGGCTCAGGCAAGACCACTTGCCTGCGTTGCATTGCCGGGCTTGAACGCGCCGAACACGGTTACGTGCAAATCAACGACGAAATCTGGCAAGACAGCGATAACGGCATTTTTGTCCCGCCACACAAGCGCGCACTGGGTTATGTGTTTCAGGAAGCCAGCCTGTTTCCACACTTGTCCGTGCTGGCCAATCTGCAATTCGGCCTCAAGCGCATTGCCAGATCCCAGCGTCGCGTCGACATGGCGCAAGCCACCGAACTGCTCGGCATTGGCCATTTACTCGAGCGTCATCCGCAGCATTTGTCCGGGGGTGAACGCCAGCGGGTCGGCATCGCCCGCGCCTTGCTGACCAGTCCGAAACTGCTGCTGATGGACGAACCCCTCGCCGCGCTCGACAGCCAGCGCAAAAGCGAAATCCTGCCATACCTGCAACGCCTGCACGACGAACTGGATATTCCGGTGCTGTACGTCAGCCACGCACAGGACGAAGTCGCCCGTCTGGCCGATCACCTGGTGTTGCTCAGCGAAGGCAAAGCGCTGGCCAGTGGCCCGATCGGCGAAACCCTTGCGCGCCTCGATCTGCCGATGGCCATGGGTGATGACGCGGGCGTGATCATCGAGGGGCAAGTCAGTGCCTACGATGCTGAGTATCAATTGCTCAGCCTGCAATTGCCCGCGACCGCAATGAACATCCGCGTGACGCACGCACCGATGTCAGTGGGCCAGGCCCTGCGCTGCAAGGTGCACGCGCGCGACATCAGTCTGACTCTGCAAAACAACGAACTCAGCAGCATCCTAAATCGCCTGCCGGTCACAGTGGTCAGCGAGCAGGCGGCGGACAACGCCGCGCATGTGCTGATCCGTCTCGACGCCGGCGGGACGCCGTTGCTGGCGCGGATCACACGGTTCTCCCGCGATCAGTTGGGCGTGCATCCGGGCCAGCAACTCTGGGCGCAGATCAAGGCTGTCGCCGTACTTGCGTAAATCATTCGGCACCACGGCAACGGCGCGCGGTCAATGGTTTTACAGACCACCGCGCCACCGAAGGAAGCCGCCATGCCCGATACCGAGTTGATCGATGCTCTGCCATCCGACCTGCACTATGTCGATGACACGCAGCCCGGTATCACCCGCAAGAAACTGCGCGGTAAATTCAGTTATTTCGAGCGGTCCGGCCAGCGCATCACCGACCCCGACGAGATCAAACGCATCAACGCCCTCGCCGTGCCGCCGGCTTACACCAATGTGTGGATCTGCCCCGACCCGCGCGGCCATCTGCAAGCCACCGGCCGTGATGCCCGTGGCCGCAAGCAATATCGCTATCACTCGCGCTGGCGCGAAGTGCGCGATGCTGACAAGTATTCGCGTCTGCGTGAATTCGGGCTGGCATTGCCAAAACTGCGCAAGCAACTGGAAACGCTGCTGGAGGCGCCTGGATTCAGTCGCGACAAGGTCATGGCCACAGTGATCACCTTGCTCGACGCCACGCTTATTCGCGTCGGCAATACACAGTACGCCCGTGACAACCGCTCTTATGGTCTGACCACGCTGCGCAGCCGCCACGTTGAAGTCAACGGCAGTGCGATCCTGTTCCAGTTTCGCGGCAAAAGCGGCATCGAACACCAGATCACCGTCAAGGATCGGCGCCTGGCGCGCATCATCAAGCGCTGCCTGGAGATTCCCGGGCAAAACCTGTTTCAGTACCTGGATGAAAACGGTGAACGACACACGGTCAGTTCTTCGGACGTCAACGCCTACCTGCAAACGCTCACCGGCGCCGACTTCACCGCCAAGGATTACCGCACCTGGGCCGGCAGCGCCCTCGCATTGGCGGTGCTGCGAGAGCTGAGCCATGAGACGGAGACCGAAGCCAAGCGGCATGTGGTGGAGATGGTCAAGGGTGTCGCCAAGCAGCTGGGCAATACGCCTGCGGTGTGTCGCAAGTGCTACATCCACCCCGCTGTGGTGGAAAAATTCATGCTCGGCGCCCTCGCCGAATTACCGCGACCGCGCATTCGCAAAGGCTTGCGTGCCGAGGAAGTGGCGCTGGCAATGTTTCTCGAACGCATGAGCGAGATGACAGACACGCCTTGATCGATTGCCCATCGTCCTCTAGGCTAGCCACCTTTCTCCCTCCCAGGACGACCGCAGAAGTGAACAACCCGGCCCTTTAAAAATGCATTCGCGACACGCCGTCAACGGCGCATGTCAGTTTTCACGACATTTTTCTGGAGGTGCCGATGACTCACGTCTCGCGTACGCCTGCACTCGTCTCTCTGAACCAATTGAGCTTTCAATTCGCCAACGGCGAGACGATTTTCGACGCACTGAATCTCACGTTCGATCACGTGCCGACCGCCATTGTGGGGCGCAACGGGGTCGGCAAAAGTGTGCTTGCACAGCTGATCGCCGGCTATCTGCAGCCTACCGCTGGCAGTGTGGTGCAAGCGGTAGCAGTGCGGTATGTCCCGCAAATATTCGTCGCCATGTCCGGCCAGTCGATCGCCGAAGCGACGGGCACGGCTTCAGTGCTCGCGGCCTTGCAACGGCTGAAACTCGGTAGCGCCACCGATGACGATTTCGACACCATCGGCGAGCAATGGGACCTGGCAGAGCGCCTTCGCCAGCTTCTCGACGAGGCCGGGCTCAGTGAGCTCGATGCGACGGATCTGACGGAACATCTCAGCGGCGGTCAGCAGGCCCGGATCGCCCTGATTGGCGCACTGTTGAGCCAGGCGCAATTGCTGATACTCGATGAGCCCACCAATCATCTGGACAGCGCCGGCAGGCAATGGCTGATGAGCAGGCTCGAACAATGGCGCGGCGGTCTGATTGTGGTCAGCCATGATCGGCAGTTGCTGCAACACATGCGCAGGATCGTCGAACTCACGTCGTTGGGCGCGACGGTGTTCAGCGGCTGTTACGCGGATTTCGTAGAACAACGCCAGCGCCAACGGGCGGCGGCTCAGGCGCAGCTTGATCAGGCACGCATTGAGCGCCAGCGGCACCGCGCGCGTCTGCAACGCGAGCACGACACGATCCAGCGTCACGCCGCCGGCAGCCGACGCAATGCCGAAACGGCCAACGTCTCCAGCATGGAGCGGTCGGCCATGAAAGCCGCCGCGAAGGACATCATGGGCCAGATCAAAGTCGGCCATCAGGCCCGTAAAGCCGATCTGGACGAGCGAGTTCGCGAGGCATACGCCCGAGTCGTGCCGGATGACGGAGTGTTGATCAACCTGCCTGGCAGTGTTGTGCCCAGCGGTCGCCAAGTGTGCACGTTGGTGGACGCCTGTCTGCCGTGGCTGCCGGTGGATGCGTTGACCCGCCGCGTGAATCTGAACATCCACGGCCCGATGCGCATTGCCATCAGTGGCCCGAACGGCTGTGGCAAGTCGACCCTGCTGAAAATGCTCGCGACAGAACTGGCACCTGTGAGCGGTGAATGCAGCACCCATGTGCCTTTTGCGTTTCTCGATCAGCAACTGAAGATACTGGATGCCCAAACCAGCATCGTTGAACAATTGCAGGCCCAGCAGACACCGCTCAACCAAGGCACCTTGCGCAGTTACCTGGCCCAGCTGCAACTGAATGCACAACGCGTGACGCAACCCTGTGACTTGCTCAGCGGCGGTGAACGGCTGAAAGCCGCTCTCGCATTGGCGTTATGGCGCCAGACGCCGGCGCAACTGCTGTTGCTCGATGAACCGACCAATCACCTTGATTTGTCTTCGGTACAGGCATTTGAACAAGCCTTGCAGACATTTCCGGGCGCGATTGTCGCCGTTTCCCACGATCTGACCTTTCTCCATGGGTTGCATCCCAGCCATTGGCTCACTTGGCACCCCGCCGGCTGGCACTGGCAACCGACGAGTTGAGCTGTCTATTTTTTGCACGATTGCCGCAGGCTTCTATAGTTGATCTGACACGAATCAACTGCGGTGACGCCATGGAAGACATTTTCGTCGTGAAGCGTTGCAACAAGATCATTATTCACGGTCGGCGCGCCGGCGAAAGCCAGCACGATCCCGCCGAAGCCATTGGCTGGTTTCGCATCTGCGACACCCGCACTGGCGGTTTCATCGGCGACGGCTACGACGCCCAGGAGGACGCACAGCGCGAATGTCAGCGCCTCAATGCAGTCAGTTCGCCCATACCGGCCCGCGAGGTTTCCGGCTGATGCCGATCATAACCGGGTCTATACTGAAACCAGCTGAGGGAGCAGCACCCCAACGGCACAAGGCTCGCCACTCGCGGGCTTTTTGCTGCAGCTCAGCGGTTTCATAGAACGGAGGTGTTCCATGTCCGAAAAAGAGTCCATCACCACCCTCCTCACCCTGCTCGACGCCCGGCAGGCGCGCCTCGCAGCCGCTTGCAAGGAGATCGCCGACTGGGTCGATCACCAAGGCGGCCATCCGACAGCCCTGCGCATTCGTGATCGGCTGAACGACATCGAGAAGGATGCCCCGCTGATTCGCAACACGTTGTCGGCGCTCAAACCTGTGGATCGGCCACTGCCACGCTTCAGATAATCATCACGGTACCAACCAATCGCCCCGCCGCAAGGTTCGCGGGGCGTTGAACGGCAATTGCAGTGTTGCCGAGTGATCGATTGCGCGGCACTTTCAGACTTTCCTGGCCAAACTGTTTCTTTTCACACAATCCTCACATCTGCGCGCTTACAGTGTGAACGAGCCCCATGAAAGACAGGACACCGTTTCCCCCTTACGATAAGGGATAGGCAAACGGTTATGTTTATGACTAACAGCAACGATAAGAGTGGGGAGCTTTTGGGCCAGGAGCGGCGGCGCCG